>JAPPMR010000436.1:7423-18563 GCA_028818995.1 Candidatus Poribacteria bacterium
AGATAAACAGTCATTGCAGCTGAGACGTGGAGGTAAAAAATCTTCTGTACCTCTAACATGTCTTTTTCAACCTGCGCATATCCGAAAATAAGAAAGAGAGAAATGAAAAAGAAAGCTGCGGCAATGGCGAAAGCCATTCGAGAATGATATAAAATTCGGAGTGCTGAGGATATCTCCCGAAACTCCGTAACAACAAAGTGCAGCGAAGAACAAAACCCCTGTCTGCAAACTCGAAAGATAGCCATTAAAATTTTTCCCATATTGGACTCCGTGTCAGTATTTCGGGACCATCTGAAAGAATAGCCACCGTATGCTCAAAGAGCGCAGACAAACTCCCATCTGACGTTACTATACTCCACCCATCTCCCAAAGCATCTACACTTGAGTGTCCAGCATTGACCATTGCTTCAATTGCCAGCGCCATTCCTGGTCTTAGACGAGTACCGCGTCCCGGCTTGCCAATTGTAGGCACTTGTGGTTCTTCATGCAGGTGCCGACCAATACCGTGCCCAGAAAAATTCTGAATTACGGAGAATCCTGCCTTTTCAGCAACATTTTGTAGTTGGAAAGAGACATCACCCATACGGTTCCCTGGTTTCGCTTCTGAAATTGCAGCATACAGCGAATCTTTCGTTACATCAAGTAACAGTTGTGCTTCAGTAGAGATTTTTCCTACCGGGAATGTGAAAGCATTGTCTCCGTGAAAACCGTCAATGCTTACAGCGGTGTCCACACCAATGATATCGCCCTCTATGAGTTCCTCTGATTTATCTGGGATGCCATGAATGACTTTGTTATTGACAGAGACACAGATTGTGGCGGGATAAGGACTGTGGTCCGGTATTACGTAGTTCAAAAATGATGATGTGGCGTTCAGATTAGCAATTGCTTTACGAGAGACCAGTTCTAATTCATAAGTTGTTACGCCTGGTTCAATTGCATTTGCAATTGCCTGCAAAACCTTTGCTGCGGCTTGTCCGCTATGCCTCATTTTCTCAATTTCTGTTCTGTTTTTTATTCTAATTTTTTGCATATTTACAAAATGGTTTTCAGTTAAAATGTTTGTTGTACAAAACACATTAACAATAAACCGATGCTATTAACCGATAAACTATGTTATCCAGCAATTTCTCCTATCAATGTATGTGCCGTAGCAGAATGAATTTTCACATTCACAATATCACCAACCTGAGCATCTTCCTTTGGAAAAACTGTCGTTTTGAATGTGTCTGTCTTACCGTGATATTGTTCCGCGGCGCGGCGACTGTCTCCCTCAACTAAAACGGAAGCAGTTGTTCCAATCGCAGTTTGATTGATGTCGGCAGAGATTTCTTCTTGCAACGCAATTATCTCATTTAGTCTTCTTGCTTTTTCGGTTTCAGGAACGTTATCCTCTAAAGATTTATTTGCTAAAGTGCCTTCTCTATCAGAGTACTTAAACATAAATGCTGAATCGAAGCGGATATCTGCCATCAGTTGATAGGTTTGCATAAAATCTTGTTCTGTTTCGCCACAAAAACCGACAATTATATCTGTAGAAAGTGCAATTTGTGGGATACGTTCTCTGAGTTTTAAAACCAGTTCTTGATATTCTTCTGCAGTGTAGGTGCGCCGCATTCTTTTTAACACTTGGGTTGAACCAGATTGCAACGGGAGATGAAGTTGTTTACATACCTGCGGGCAATTTTCCATCGCATCAATCATGTTATCGGTTGCATCTGCGGGATGTGGCGATGTAAATCGCACCCGTTCCACGCCTTCAACTTCAGCAATTGACCAAAGGAGTTCACCAAAATCGTGACTACCATCGTGATAAGAGTTCACTGTTTGTCCGAGTAGAACGATCTCTTTGAATCCTTCATCAACAAGTCTTTGGACATCATCTGTAAGGTTTTTCAGCGGTATACTCCGTTCTCTACCCCTCACAAATGGGACAATACAGAAGGTGCACATCTTATCGCATCCGCGTTGAATAGTGAGCCATGCCCGAATTCCTTCTTTACGATTAGGCGCAATATCCGCATAGTCTTCATTTTTATCCAACTGTAAACCGAGAAAGGGATCGCCACTCGCTACCGCATTGAGCGCCATCGGTAGGTTGCGATAGGCATCAGGACCCATCACGAGGTCAACATACGGGGCTGCTTTCAAAAGCTTGTCGCGCAGATGTTGTGCCATACATCCGCAAACCCCAATAATTAGATTACCTTCTCGTCGCTTTCGATGATTCAAATGCTCAAGTCGATTGATAACTTTAGTTTCAGCGTTTTCGCGTATTGCACAAGTGTTGAGCAAAATCACGTCGGCATCATCAATGTGGGAAACAGTTTGATGTCCGGATTGCGTCAAGATACCTGCCATCAGTTCGCTATCGCTAACGTTCATCTGACACCCGTAAGTTTCAATGTAGACATTGCGCGCAGATTGTCCATTGACACCTGTGGGATGAACGTTCATTTCAGATAGTGGTAATGGGGAATGGGAATTATAGATTGGGAGAGATGGTTTATCTTTCATGAATTTTCAGGATATTTGGCAGATCGTTTTTAGAAACCTAACAGTTTTTACTATCAATATAATCTTCATAATAGTCCAACACATCAATGGTAAATAGGTCTCCAAGATAGATAAGAACGCGATAATTTAACTCCCGTTTCTCGTTAGCATTTAGGGAAAACGGAGCAGTTTGAGGGAATAAAAATCCTTGATATGCGTCTTCAGCGAGGAAGACTGTTTGTCCGTTTTTCGGGTGTGGCAGAATTGCCACGCCAATGGCAGCATCGCTATTGATACCGCACAACGTTGCCCACTCTGATTCTTGGCCGTTTACTTCCGATTCACCAATTTTTCCGCTTGCGTTTGCTGCTTTCCTATGTTCCATCTCAACGGCATGGTAACCTAATCCAATTTCACCTTCAAATGTTATAGGGTTAGATGCTGCGTGTAAGATTACTGTCAGGTCAAGTATCCGAACATTATTTTGGAGTGGATAGGCTGTAACTTTACATATTTCTGTCAACACGGGATTAGCGGCTTCCCAAGTTGTTTTACTAACAAATTTTACTGATTCTTCAGTTGCAGAAGACCTAAATGTTTCACGATCAAATGCTGGATTACTCCGTTGCAGTTTAATAGGTTTTGCGTAATCATCGTTCACTGTACCAAGTGTGAAATAGATACCCGATGGATGTCGTTGTTCAGTTTCTTCCGTTACGACTTGTCCATTCGGGGCATAGAGTGGATGAAAGTGTGAACACGATACTGACTCACCATAGTAATAGGTGAGCACAGACTCACCCTCTTCTGTTACAGTTACCTGTTTTCCGGGCACTTCGTCCAACATAAATATCATGTGCTATATTATACCATGCATGCCCCATAATTGCAAACGAATTCAGATTGACTTGTTATTCATCACTCAATAAGATATACTTAAAACCTAACAAGACAAGGAGAGGATAGAATATGGCACCTAAAATTGGAATTCCAGCCGTAGACGAGACAGCAGCAAGCAATTTCAAAAACTATGAAAAAGCAATTGAAGAACATGGGGGGGATGTAGGTTTTCTAATCCTGGGTCAGCAGTCTATTACGGATTTTATCGCTGCGATTGATGCGTTATTGCTCCCCGGTGGTGGTGATATACATCCAGACCATTTTAATCAAGAGTGGCATCCTAAACTAAAATATGTTGATGAAGCGCGCGATGAATTAGAACTATCGTTATTTCAGGAAGCAATTCAAAAAGAGACTCCTGTTTTTGGGATTTGTCGTGGAATACAAGTGATGAATGTTGGTATGGGAGGAAGTCTTCATCAAGATATAGAATCTGAATATCCACAAGATGCACTCACACATCCTAAGGTACAAAGCGAGGACTCTCAGCATCAAATTGAGATTGAACCTAAGAGCATGCTTGGGAAAATAATCGGGGAGAAGATAGATGTCGTCAATTCAGCCCATCATCAAGCCTTGGACGAAATTGGTGAGGGATTTGTTGTCACGGCACGGTCACCAGACGGTATCATTGAAGCAGTGGAAGATCCATCAAAGCGGTTTGTAGTTGGCGTGCAATACCATCCAGAACGAATGCTGGAAACTGATGAATTTCGTGAACACAGACGCAAACTTTTTGAGGCGTTTATTCAGGCTGCCTCTGAATAATACTGCCTAAAAATTCGCAAGCAAAGAAAATCGGTGTGTTAGACCTAAATCACCGAAGGGTATAAGTGCGTAATCAATCTGGAATCTTCGGAGAGTCAGCCCAAAACCGCCTCTAAGTCCTGAAGTTGCACCTAAATCGTTACCCCCAAATTTGTAATTATAACCTGTTCGTAGTTGCAATACGTTCCCTATTGTGTAAGCGCCTCCTATCCCAATAGAATTATCGTTGTCGGTGGGACGAATGAAATCCATTGTTAAGATGACAACCTCGTTCCAAAGCCGATATGCTGTACCTAATCTTAAAGTGAAAGGGAGTTCAAATGCATCCTCAACGTACTTTACTCTCGGTCCGATGTGTTGCGCGTTGAAACCGAGTGAAAGCGGAACGTTAGAAAAAGCATATAAACCACCCAGATCAAACGCGATCCCTCTGCCGCTATCGTCAGCAATTTGTTCCCGTAAAAATTTTGCATTTGCACCAAAAGCCAACGTATTTCCGATACTACGCGCATAAGAGAGAACGAACGCTAAATCGTAAGGTCGGAAAAGGGTCGTTTCATTTCCTTCCTGATCGCGTCCTTGTAATTCACCGAAGGATAAGAAGTTTGCACTTGCACCGACAGTGTTATTTCCAATCGGAAGGGCAAATCCGACAAACTCGTGATTGATTCCAGCGAACCATTCATTATGCATAAGTGCAAGTTGCGGTTTTTGAAGGCTCGCAAGACCGGCGGGATTCCAAAACGATGCGTAAAGATCATCTGTTGCAGCAACTTGAGACTCTCCCATTCCCATTGCCTTTGCACCGACACCTATTTTGAGGAATGTCATCGCACGAGTTCCAGCATTTTCGTGAATGTCTGTACTATCAGCTGCAACGGGTATACATAAGAGGATGGAAGTTATGATGAAAATAGAAGTGAAGATGTAATTCATAGAGTGTTTTTAACTATCAACAAGGTTCGGGAGGTTTCTGGATTCGCTTCTAAAGTGTATGTGAATATTATATCATATAGGTTTGTTGGAGTCAACTTCCATTTTATTCATGGATGTGTAAATATTTTGGCATTAATCATGTCATTTTTCTTGTTGAAGGGCTTATAAGCCCGATTTATCCAAATCAACGCCTCATACGCGTATGGCATTCGGCGGGTTGAAAATCCCTCCAACAATAGAAAAGAATATTTATGTCAAAACTTTACACACCCTATAATACCAAATTAACGCGAATTATCTTGTTTTAGTCTTGGTCCGTTCGGTGTAGGCGCGTTTACAAAACGCGCCTACCGAGACAGATCACGTTAATTTAGTATAAGAAAGCAGGGGCAGTATATGCGATCTAATCCGAATATGTAGCCAATTATTATCCGTTTGAGTCGTAAGTCGCGGTCCTGTGATTGCTACTACCGCGATTGGAATTCGTTACAACTAAAATCATACCGTACGGTATGATTTTTCATACCACGGTATGTTTTTTAAATTCGCTCTAAATCCAGTATGTGATTGGTTTTATAGCGAATTTTTCGTTGTTGCACTTTTTTGCAATTATGACCTGGACAACTTTCACGATTTTTCAATATTATGGCTAAATTGGTATAATTTTGAGTAGCATTTTCTCGTTTTTGTTTTGCTTTAGATTTGTGTACTGGCTGTTTTTGTGTTTGGGGGGTGGTTGTGTTTTTCATATTGATATTATACTTGATTATAGGTGATGGTCAGAGGTTTTTGTGGTATTCGGAACAATAGATATCCAATATATTTACAATAAGTTTGCGGGAAAAGTATGGGTTGATACGTTTTTTGCATCTTGGATGGGCGTGTATTTTGTTGTCAGCATGGTGGTTGACGCGATTTTTTGGAATTTTAGTGAAGAAAGAGATCATTAGAATTGGCTGGTTCTGCATTCATGTTACAAACGTTTTGACTTTGCATCTTTCCAATGATATACTATGGTGAATTATTGAAATAATTGGACATGACGATATAAAAAGTCGGGTTTCGCTACCGCTTCTACTCGACCTACGAAATAATGTGATATTATCATATAGAAATGGTATTAAGTATTCTTTGCTATGATTTAATATGAATCTTGACAAAAACCAAGAGAAAGCTGTTAACCATTTTGCTGGTCCCGCCATCGTTATTGCTGGACCGGGGAGTGGTAAAACCAGAGTCGTAACAGCACGTATTTTAAACCTCATTCAAACCCACAACATCCCTCCCTCAAAAATTCTTGCCATTGCATTCAATAGAAAAGCGGTTGAAGAGATGGAAACTCGGATTGTGCTTGGGCTAAAGTCAAATGGCACTTTGCCTGTCATCCGTACACTCCACGCTTTTGGGAAAGATATTGTCACCGCAAACTACAAGCAGGCAGGATTTCAATATCATCCCGAAATTTGGTCGGGTGAGATAGACAAAGTCATTGCTAAAGAAAAAAGTCAGATTGATCAGGCTGCCGCAACTACTACGGTTTTCATCTATAAAATTGAAAACAAACAGACGGGCAAGTGTTATATAGGACAATCCACAAATCCGGAACGGCGTAGGCGTGAACACTTCAGTCATTCCTCAAATGATAGACTCCGTCAAGCCATTCGTGCTGAAGGTGAAACGCAGTTCACTTTTAAGGTATTAGAACAGGTTGAAGGAAGAGAAGCGAACAGACGCGAAGCATACTGGATTAGACATCACAGAAACTGTGGTGAAGTGTTCAACCGCGCAGACCCGATGCGAGAACAGTTTAGCAATCAAGTTATGCTTGAGATGTTCTGTCAACATTTTAACGTTCAATACACGGATCATCTGGATAGAGACCCCGATTTTGAAAATCTGCGTGACCGTTTCTACGATATAAAAGAGACAGTTATGCGAGCAAAGCGGCAGGTGGAAACCGGACTTTTTGATCCAAACACATTACAAAATCCTGTTGCACGCGAATTTGCAAAGAAATACGAAAATCAAAAATCCGCTGCGAATGCTGTTGATTTTGAGGATATGATTATCTACTCCGCACATCTGTTTGAAACTCACCCAGATATCCGTCAAAAATACATAGACAAATACTCTTATGTGCTTGTAGACGAATTCCAAGATATCGCGCCAATTGACTATCGTCTTATTTCTCAACTGTCCGAAAACCTATTTGCCGTAGGAGACGATGATCAAGCGATTTATAGTTTTCGTGGTGGTGATTCCCAGATTATGCAGAAATTCGTCAACCGACGAGATGTGGAAAAATATGAAATTACGCGCAATTATCGTTCTACATCAACAATTGTTGAACATGCAAGAGCCATAATTGGACGAAACAAACCACGGATTCGGAAAAACCTGCGTTCCAATAATCCGATAAGAAAAGAGATAGGCATTATAGAGACGACACCTGAAACCATCAAAAAACATCTATTACAGCAATTGTCCGATGCTGTTGAGACTGCAATCCTTGTCAGAACTAACTTTGAAGTTAATCGGATTGAGGAGATACTTTCAAGTGAATCCTTATCTTTTCCAGCAGAGGTGACGACAATACATAAAGCAAAAGGACGTGAATGGGAAAAGGTTATCCTCGTTCACAATACGTTGGATTGGAGGTTTCCTCGGAAGGATACCATACTTGAAGAAGAACGACGTGTCTTTTATGTTGCTATGACCCGTGCGAAGGGGCAGTTAGTTGTGCTCGGTGGGATTTGCCAATTCGTGCCAGAGTTCAAGGACATTCCGAAGAATATAGGTTATTATTATCGGCAGTTTGCATATTGGCGCGCAAGGTGGAAATTGAAAAAACTTGAGACTTGAATTAGGTTGTGGTATAATCGCTAACTATGTGTCTATTTTGGAATTCCATATCTAATTGAGTTCCTATTATACTTTTGTACCTATGAGATTATTCTATGGATGTGAAATTAGATGAACATCAACTGAAAGCAGTTAATCACCTTGAAGGGCCTGCATTAGTAGTAGCGGGACCGGGTAGTGGCAAAACTACAGTTATCATAGAGCGAATTTTGAATCTGGTACGCGAACACAACGTTGATCCAGCAAGGATCCTTGCAATTGCATTTACTAAAACTGCTGCTGAGGAAATGAATGAGAGGCTTAGAAATGAACCTCTTTTAAACCACAGCCAACCCAAAATATGTACCCTTCATGTATTTGGAAAAGATCTCATCACTGATTATCCTAATGAGGCAGGATTTAATAAAGCACCCAATAATGTCTGGAACGCAGATCGAATCGGACAAATTATAAATCTAGTAAAGAAAAAACTTAGAACAGCAACCAATACAAAGCACGTGGCAATCTATAAAATGGAAGGCATAAGGACGGGACGATGTTATATCGGGCAGACTACAGATCCAGAACGCCGAGAACAAGAACACCGCATAGATTCATCAAACCGCAGACTTCGTGAAGCACTCCAGACAGGCAATGAGCAATTCATATTTAAGGTGATTAGAACGACAACTGGTATATATGCCGACTCTGTAGAAGCAGAAGAGATTAACAACCATAAGAACCGCGCTGCTATGATTATAGAAGTGATACCAGAAGAAATAGTAAATGAAAATCCTGATATTGGTATAACTCTTTATAGAATTAAATCTAAGTCGACAGTAACTTGTTATTTTGGGCTATCCACAGATCTAGAGCAAAGCAAAGAATTACACTTCACAGAGTCTCCAAATGATTCATTTCGTAAAGCAATTGAAAACGAAGATATTGATATATCCTCAGTTGAGGTGATTGCAGAGGAAATGTCCTGGGCAGAAGCGTCTACCCGTCTTAACCAAGAAGTTTTGGCATATAAAACGTGGGCAATATTCAACGATGATGATCCGTTACACGCGCGTGATAGCACACGTCGCCGGATAGAGATTTTCTGTGAGTATTTTGATGTCCCTTACGACGAAGTCCTTGAGCATACTCAAAAGTTTGAACATGAAATGCGAAAATTCGATTATTTGAAAGAGGATATTGAAAAGGCTAAACGACAGGTTTGCAAAGGTTTGTTTAAACCTGAAACAATCACTGATCCTATCATTCGTGCATTTGCCATGAGATATGAAGATTGTAAAACAGAAGCAAGAGCTATCGATTTCCTTGATATGCTAATACGTTCAGCAAATATGCTTGAAACTAATCCAGATCTTCACAAAGTATGTCAAGAAAAGTATCGTTATGTTTTTGTAGATGAATTTCAAGACATATCTCCTGCTGATTTCCGCTTGATCAAACTATTTCCAGACAATCTTTTGCAGTAGGTGATGATGATCAGGCAATCTATAGTTTTCGAGGTGGAGACTCCACGATCATGCAAATGAACTTTGGTAAGTGGGAGAATATCAACGAGTATAAGATAACAAACAATTACAGGTCGAACTCAGATATTGTCATACATTCTAGAGCGTTGATTGAAAAGAATCAAGACAGAATTAGCAAAGATCTCCGTTCCGATAATCCAAAACACGGTAAGATTAGTGTGTTGAGTCATTCTAATCAGAATCTAAAGTTATTTTTGTTAAAGGAGATATCATCAATATTAGATAGTGATTACGAAAAAGTAGGTATCTTGGCGCGTAATTGGTTGGGAGAGATTAATAAAATAAAGAAATTGCTTGATTGTGATGAACTTAGGATAGAAGGTTTTGATATTGAATGGGAGGAATTAGAGGATCCACAAGACGATTTTGAAGATGAAAATGATAGAAGGAAACTGTTTCTACGTAAGGACTCAAAAGTAATTGAGATTATGAATATCTTCGCAGCAAAAGGACGTGAATGGGACAAAGTTGTTCTTCCTGTTAATATCTTCTATAAGAGCCTTCCCCGTCCGAATAATGAAATTGAGGAAGAGAGGAGAATATTCTATATTGCAGTAACTCGGGCAAAACATGAGTTGGTTATTCTTGATGGTGGAAATTGTGAGTTTGTATCTGAGTTTCAAGAACTACCGCTTTCAGAACGTAAGAAACAATTGAAAATAAATCACAGGGCACTTATCTCGGCATTTGAAAACCGAATTAACAATGCTAAAGTACAATTAGAAAAAGCTTCCCAATCCTTATCAGCAACATTTAAATCTCAACGTTTTACACTGTTGATTCCAGTAATGAATAATTTGGAATCAATTGTTAATAAAACAACTGAAAAAAGTAACTCACCAGCTAAATTATTGATGCTTTCCGAAAAAATGCATTCTACACAAAACAGTTCCTTGATTTTTCTGAAAAATCAAGGGATAAGACCAATTGAAACGATTGGAAAAACATTTAATTCGGATCAACATGAAGTAAACCAACCTGCGATGTATTCAGATGAAGTGCCAGAAGGAAAAATCGTCAAAGAATTTCAACGTGGTTATCTATTGCAGGATCAGGTGATTCAGAAAGCAAAAGTTGCAATTTCTAAAGGACCGAATCCTTGGACAACTGAGAGATTAGAGCAAGTTGTGGTAATATATCTGGACCGCCTAATTTCTGCATTCCAAACGAAATATCAATTTACCAATTTTGAAAAGCCGCTTGTTATAGAAAAGATGGTAAAATACTTGTTGGAATTAGAGGAGGAATCTATAAAGGAAATTGGTTTATTTTCCTCAAAAAGTGCTACAGAGGCTATTGAGATGAAACGCTATGCCGACTATTGTACCGGTCCTGAGAAAATACACTTGTGTACTAGCGTGTTTCAAGACTTCTGGAATAAAATGTGGGAAATAATTATATCTCATGCAGAAAAAGATAATAAACAGGCAGATGTACTTTTGAGTCAAGATTTTACACAGCCGGTAAGGTTCATAACATATTCAGGCATTCGAGATCTTACTAACATAAAAACATTTCAGGATCAAATTGTAGGAGTTGATACAAAATGTTCAAATGTAAATTTGGAAGCAGACACCATCCTGTTTGCGTTTCCCAAAATGTACATGGATGTGCTAAATCCCTATGTGTAAAGATGACGAGCTATTACTGAT
>JAPPMR010000725.1 GCA_028818995.1 Candidatus Poribacteria bacterium
ATCAACATATTTGAGGTTTCGTAAGGTTTCACCTCCCCCGATGTCAATATCTGGTATCTCACATTCGTTCAACTTTACGGGGATAAACCATATCTTATCAACAAGTTTTTGTTGAAACTTTTCAATTGCAATAGACAGCTCTTCTTCCATGAATGTCTTGTCACGTGCGTTGTATTCCTTTGAAAAACATGCAAGAAAAAAATCTCCGTGATGAATTGCTTGTTGAATCGCTTGCTTCCACGGCGTGCCGGGCCCTATATTGTCCCTGTCCAGCCAGATGTGAATGTCGTGTGAGGCAAGGGCTTGGCAGAGACGATCAACAATAGTTTTGTTCTCATGACAATAAGAGATAAAAACATGCTTCATCTTTCTGGCGTGCTTAATCTCCATATTGACATGATTGATTAAGCGCGCTCTAAAGGCTTCACGGCGTTCTCGACGCACTTCAGGCCCGCGACGAGCTTTGGATAGATCCGGCGGATTTTCCCGCGTGTAAGTTTCATAATCAAATTCAACTTCTTCCATAGTATCCATTACGAACCTCCTGACTGCCCTCATACGCAGTGATTAAACGATGAATTTCTGCATCTTCTGGAATGTAGATAATTACCAATATACGATTAGTAACGCTTTTTTCTATGAACATCCACCGGTCCGGGTGCCCTTGTGGATCGGGGCCGTCATATCCATCTGGATCATCAAAAGCAGAAACTACCTCATAAAATTGGACGTTGTGCTTCCTTTGTACTTCTTTGTATTTATCCCTGTCCCATATAAACCCAATATCCATTCAGCAGACTCCAAACGTGTACACGCGAGTCAAAATGTGAATTCAGCTTTAGATTGACCAAGTTACAAATCAATTAGTTTCATTCAGGAAACGCTCGAAGTTACCACCAAATAAATTGTTAATATCTCGTTCAATTTCTGACTGTGTGAGTGTCCAACCAACATCTAAGATGGATCGATATTTTTCTACCAACACGTCTGCGATGATCTGGCGTGAGTGCTTCCATTTGTAAATGAGTTGATCTAAAATTCGTGCATCTGAATGCTGTGGGATGACGCTCAAACCGAGCAGCTCAATTCGTTCACGTGTTATCTCCTCAATGACACTCGGATTATTCATAAACCACCAACACCCAAATATCATCAAGTTTTTGAATTTGCGTCCAATAACACACAACTCGTGCTGATTTTCGCGAGCGAGAAGCGTCACAAGAAATTTATTGTCAGGATTTTCACGGAGAAGTGCTTCCAGACTGCTCAAATCCGCTTTTCCAGTCCCATCACCTGCCATTTTCAGTTGCGGGTTAACCGCTCGTTTAACACCAATCATCAACGCAAATGGCACGTTGAATTCACGCGAAATAGGTAAAATACAGTTATCAAACAACCGTCCGAGAACGCCATCGTCAGGATATTGAAAATCTGGCGGTAGTGAGACAGCCATGTATTTTGGGTCCATCCGCTGAATCCATGTCTCCAAAAAACGACGGACTTCTTGATAACTTTTCTCAGATGAGAGTATAGGATCAACCTCATAGCCGAGTCCGCGCAGGTGTTCGTACGCTGTTTCTTCGTAACTGTTAATTAGAACATCCATCCGAAGCGCTGCTTCAAAACGACTATCCCCAATATCACCTGATTCCCAAACTGGTGATTCTGCTGGATCAAATGGATCATTCGTCATAACGACTTTTGAGACATTTGCGCTTTCAAAAACAGTATCAATGAAATTTTCTACAGTGGTATCGGTAAAGTAGTCGCGATAATCTTGCAGGTTTCGCGAACCCACATTCAACCCTAATTCGTCCAATGTCGTAACAACGCCGCGGCACGCTTCACTGATCGGAGAGTTCTCAATAAAAAGGGTCTGCCAAATCAGTTCTGCTTGATGTGCTCTTGTCATACACCAAAATTGTTGATATGAAACATCGGATTTGCGGAATACTTCTGCGATGAGATAATGGTAGGTCAGCAGTTCATCAATTCCCCAGAGTAGGAGTTCATTAAATGGCGGACTAAAAAGATGTGTGTGGATATCGGTGATTTTTTGAGTGTGATCAACTTCTGATATAGTAGTTTTCAACTGATCAGTCGTTTTTTTTTCAGCATCATTATTTGAATTGGGAACGTTCATATTAAGACTCCGAGTTGAGTTTGAGGCGGATATAATTAACAACTTCTTCAGGTGGATGTTTTCCAAATCGCACATAAACACCGCGGAAGTTTTCAAGGCGTGTCGGTTTCGCGAAGGGGCTGAGCAGTACTCCGTTCTTGTCAACATAGTAGCTGCGGAACATTGACCAAGGACGCTCAAGTTTATAACAACAGGCTGTGACGATGAGATTTTCTATGCCGCAGCAATAATGAAAAGGTAAAAAATATTTGTAGAGTGGACCCACCAGAAGAATTGCTGATAATAGCAGGACAACGATAGATTGAAATCCGAAATAGATAAAGAGGAGAATAAAAGACAAAAACAGCATCAACAACACAGACCGCTTCCAATTCTCAACAAGTGGATGTACACGCCACGATATTTCTCTCGCGTGTGTATGTTCGGACAGAGAATCAGTTTCTACAACGGTCTGATGTTCTTCCTGCACGTGCTACTCTGTATTTTCTATAGGAGTAATCTTTGAATCTTCTTCGGGTGTTGCTGCTGGCGTTTCATCTGTGTTTTCCTCTGTGGGCGTGACGTTTCCTTTTGAATCTTCCTCAGGCGAGTCTTTTTCTACTTCCACTCCATTTTCAACACCTGCAGATTCTTGCGAATTTTCTGTCTCTTCATTTAGCGGTGTAAGGGCACCATCTCCCGCTCCTGTATCACCATAAAATCGCATCAATAAGAGCGAAATGACCATAAATCCGATTGCCACCCAAGTGGTAAGTTTACTAAGGAAGGTCGCAGCACCGGCACCCCCCAGAACTGATTCCATTCCAGATCCACCAAACGCACTTGATGAAAGTCCTTCACCTTTGCTGTCTTGTAAAAGAATAATCAGTGTCAAAACGACACAAACTGGAACGAAGATTATAATTGCTACAGTTATGAATACTCCCATAAGATAGTCCTCTCTAAATTGCCTTGTCTACAAGGCTACTAAATTAAGCTATATTGCATTTTTCACGATTTGAGCGAAAGATTCTGCTTGAAGACTTGCGCCACCGACGAGGGCACCGTCCACATCAGGTTGCGCCATTAACTCAGCCGCGTTTTCTGGCTTCACACTGCCACCGTATTGAATGCATATTTGAGATGCAATTTCGTCAGAGTAAGCATCTTTCAACAAATTTCTAATATAACCGTGTGCCTCTTGTGCTTGTGCAGGCGTCGCGGTTTTGCCTGTTCCGATTGCCCATACAGGTTCATAGGCTATAATGCTGGACAATAATTGTGTAGCTGAAAAACCTGCTATACCTCCTGTGACATGATCATTTATAACCTCTTCGGTACGACCTGCTTCGCGGTCTTCAAGTTGTTCACCGACACAAACAATTGGCTTCAAATCGTGAGATAAAACTGCTTTCGCTTTTTGGTTAACACTCTCGTTTGTTTCACCAAAGTATTGGCGCCGCTCTGAATGCCCGATAATAACGTAATCACACCCTGCATCTTTCAACATCGGGACTGATACTTCACCAGTAAAAGCACCGCTATCTTCCCAATAGACATCTTGTCCAGCAAGACGAATGTTGCTGCCTTTTACGACATCACTTACAGTAGCAAGTGCCGTAAAAGTCGGTGCTACAATTATTTCTACTCCAGTACAGTCTGCAACTAAATCCTTTAACGCAGTAGTGAGGGCAACCGCCTCTGAAATTGTGTTATTTAGTTTCCAATTTCCTGCAATGATAGGTGTTCGCATAGTCCTTCCCATTAGAGTACTCGTGATGCGAGTTCAACGAGACGATTAGAGTAACCCCACTCGTTATCATACCATGAGAGGACTTTAACCAATCCGTTTTCAATTACTTTTGTGAACGGTGCATCCAGAACGGAGGAGAGTTTATTTCCGTTGAAATCTGACGATACGAGATCAAGTTCCGAATATCCTAAGATTCCATCTAACGAAGTTTCAGATGCTTCTTTCAAGGCTGCGTTAACATCTTCCGCACTCGCTGTCTTTTTTAGTTCAACGGTGAGATCAACAACAGAGACATTCGGTGTCGGCACACGGATTGCGAACCCGTCCAATTTTCCGTTCAATTCCGGTAAAACTTTTCCGACAGCAACAGCGGCACCTGTTGTTGTTGGAATCATTGATAATGTTGCAGCACGTGCTCGCCGCATATCTTTATGTGGAAAGTCGTGAACGCGTTGGTCTCCAGTATAAGCATGTACAGTTGTCATCAATCCACTTTCAACTTCAAACGTTTCATGCAGCACTTTGGCGACAGGAGCAAGACAGTTGGTCGTACACGAAGCATTGGAAATAATATGATGCTGTGTTTTATCATATTTATCATCATTCACGCCGATAACTATTGTGATGTCTTCATCTTTCGCGGGTGCGGAAATAACAACTTTCTTTGCGCCACCAGAGGCGATGTGTTTCTCGGCATCTTCTCGTGCTGTAAAGAAACCCGTAGATTCAATTACGACATCTACGCCCAATTCTCTCCAAGGTAGGTCAGCAGGATCACGTTCTGCAAAAACACGCATCTCGTTACCGTTTACCACCAATCCTTGATCTGTTGCCTCAATATCATCGGACAAGATTCCATGTACGGAGTCATATTGAAGAAGGTGTGCCAGTGTCTCTGGACTTGTCAAATCGTTAATTGCAACGAATTCTATATCTAATGCCGGATTTTGTAGCGCTGCACGAAACGCGTTCCGACCAATCCGACCAAAACCATTAATACCTACTTTAGTTGACATAAGACTGATAAGTTCCTCTCCAAACATTTCGCCCTTGTAAGGCTTCCTATTTATGACTACAATCTTTTTAGCAAATTTTGAAACTGCAATTACGATCTCACTAAATGGATTCCAGATTAAGTCATTGTATGATGTAATTATTATGATTTTTCATAAATCCTTTCAATAATTATACCTCAAAATATTGTAAATTGCAAGTGTGTTGTTGAGTTGGTAAATCTAAATGTCTCTTGAAAACATATTTGAGGCATTGTATAATATGCGCAAATTGTGTTGAGGTGTTATTTAGGTGAGCGATGTTCCAAAATCCCATCCGCGTTATCTATCATTGACATTACGAGATAGAATTGTGAACGGTGTAGAGCAGGGCATTACTTCTATCCATGGGCTCATTGCGCATGGGCGCGGGGAGGCGTTCGATTATCTTATAGAGGAGAAAACTCAACCGTTTGCAAAAGCAGCAATCCGTGCTGCTGCTGCGATGCTGTGTTTAGCAGAACATCCTGTTATCTCCGTGAATGGCAACGTAGCGGCATTAGTACCAAACGATCTCATTGAATTAGGGCAAATTCTCAAGTCACCTTTAGAGGTAAATATCTTTCACACTGAATCAGGGCGTGAGCAGAAAATACAACAGCATCTGATAAAACATGGTGCTAATGAAGTGTTAATGCCAACCACCGAAGTGCAACTTTCCTATATTGATTCCAACCGAAAATATGTACATCCAGACGGAATATACAAAGCGGATGTCGTTTTTGTTCCACTTGAAGATGGTGACCGATGTGAAGCGTTGCGGAAAATGGATAAGGATGTCGTGACAGTCGATCTTAATCCAATGTCGCGAACAGCAAAGCAGGCGAGCGTCACTATCGTTGACAACGTTGTGCGAGCATTGCCGTTGTTATGTAAAGAAATAAAGACATTTTCGGATAACCCTGCAGCACAAGAAACCTTGGCAGTATATAGCAACGAAGCAGTACTACAGGAGGCTTTACAACATATTAGCAGGTGTGCCAATGGCTAACGGAAAGCAGCACCGTGTTAAGCCGCACATCCTGCTGATCGGGTTAGCACTTGTAGCCTTTAATAGCTACTGGTGTTTGATGGGAACAGAGGTATGGCACTCCACACAGTTGACAATCGCTTCGCTATTTTTTAATGCGGTCTTCACGCTTCTTGTCTTCGTTCTTCTTAACCTACTACTCCAACGATTTTTACCCCGTTTGGCGATGTCGCAAGCCGATTTGCAAACCATCTATGTGATGGTTGTAATGGTAACGACAATCAGCGGACATACGATGATGGGGTATCTCATCCCTGTCCTCGCGCATACTTTTCAATTTGCATCTCCAGAAAATGAATGGATTTCTCTTTTCGGAAACAACATCCCAAACTGGATTGCTGTAAAGGATCCGCGTATTTTAGACGGATTCTACAACGGAGATTCTACGCTCTATAATCCATCAACTTTAAACGCGTGGATTCCTCCGGTCCTGGCTTGGTCGAGTTTTGTGATCGCTTTATGGTTGACGTTGTTAGCAGTTACAGTTTTTCTCCGCAAGCAGTGGACAGAAAATGAACGCCTGAACTATCCGATTGTCCAACTCCCTTTAGCACTGACCAGCAATCCAAAACGTTTCTTTCGTTCACACTGGATGTGGCTCGGTTTCGCACTTGCAGGGAGTGTGGAACTGCTAAACGGCTTAAGTTTCCTGTTTCCAGAGATACCTTCCCTCCCTATTAGAAACAAAAGGCTTGGGCAATTCACGTCAAAACCCTGGAGTGCGATGGGACCTATCAACATCTCATTCTATCCGTTTAGCATCGGTTTGATGTTCTTTACACCGCTTGATTTATCGTTTTCTTGTTGGTTTTTCTGGGTATTAACTCGCGTACAACTGATCGTAACAGATATGTTTGGCGCGCGTAATATCTATAATCTTGAACAGCAGACAGGTGCGTGGATTGCATTTGGGTGTATCCCGTTGTGGATGGGTCGGCGTTACTACGGGCGTATAATTCGGAAGGTACTCGGTATAGCGCAATGTGGCGGAGAATCTGCGCCTGACGATTCGGGTGAACCGATGCGTTACCGATCTGCAGCGGTGTTGTTTAGCGTTGGATTACTATTCCTTTTCTTCTTCTGTTTTCAGATGGGTATGGCATTATGGGCAATTGGTCTGTTTTTTCTGCTTTACTTTCCTATGATTCTTGGCATAACACGGATCCGCGCCGAAATAGGTCCGCCGCTGCATCAACTCATCCTGGTGGATCCGGCGCGAACGATGGTGTTAGGATTAGGTACACGACGGTTAGGTGTAGGCAATCTAACGGGATTAACATTTCTATACCCGTTTGTGAGATGTTTCCGCGCGCATCCTACCCCAAGTGAATTAGAGGCGTTTCGTTTAGCAGAGCGGAGTCGTATCGGGTATCGGCAGCTGCTTATTGGAATGATTTTGGCAATCGCATTCGGTATTGTGATAACGTTTTGGGCATATTTGCATGTCCTATACGATATGGGGGCAGGAAGTAAGGCACGTGGTTGGATCGTCTATATGGGTTGGGAGACGTTCAACCGATTGCAAACATGGCTTGTCAGTCCGCGTGAGACGAGTGTTCCCGAACTTAGCGTTATCGGTAGCAGTTTCTTGTTTACGATATTCCTGATGGTTATGAAAATCCGATTTTTGTGGTGGCCCCTGCATCCGGGCGGCTATGTGTTGGTCAGCGGCACAGGTATGGGACGCTTGTGGTTTCCAATCTTCCTGAGTTGGTTAGCAAAGGCAACTGTGTTAAAGATTGGTGGTGTAAAATTGTATCGGCAAGCAGTACCATTCTTTTTAGGATTAATCTTGGGGGATTATACGCTTGGGTGTGTGTGGAGTCTCATCGGGTTAGTAATGAAAATGCCGACTTATATCGTATGGCATTGATGGGTGTATAAAATGGCTATTAAATCACTAGTATTTGAACCTGCGACCTCCCCTCTGCGAAAAGGGCACTCTGTCCATCTGAGCTATGGGAGTATGGTGGTTAATTATTTACTTCAAATTCTTTAAAAGAATAACATTAAAATGAATTTAGTCGCAAATTCTTTTTTAGAATAGCTACCTATGCGTTTTCAGCCTTGCCCACTGTATAGTGAGTTTGTTCCGATATGATACACCTAAATCTGTGTTATCAACTTTGTCATTTTCATCTGATCTGCAACTAGGACATTCATTGTCAACTGGATTATCCTTTTCATCTTCTTCTAAATCAACATTTTTATTCTCAAAGATATTTATGTTAGGTTTTGCTTTTTCAATAGGTTCTGGCAATTCCTTGATTGTAGTGTCTTTATAGACATAATTCCCATTAACATCTATAATCCTAAGTGAAAGCAAATCGCCAATCATAACTCTTGGACGAGGCATATCCATTTCTGAAATGTCATGTTCACCACCTAAATTGTCGCTGCCAATAACAAGATACCCTCCGCGTTCTCTAATTATTTTAGATTGATGAAGTCCGCTCTTGCTTTGAGCTATAAATCTAAGTTTCAAAGAATTGTCATCAATAGACTGAATATGAAGATCCCCAATAAATTTAGGAATATCTGTGCGGACATGTCTATCATTGAAATAATGAGATTTAGATATCCATCTTATTTCATAATCTAATATGGGTCCATGATGAAGTCCCATCATTGTATTAACAACGTTATTATGAAATAAACCAAAAGCGTGACCAATCTCATGTGCTATTATCGGCATGTTTAGACGATCACCAGGAAGAACTGCTCCACCACCTGCACGCCATCCAGAGAAAGTCCAACCTATACCTAAAACACCACCACTCTGAACAAAATCAAGTCCTCCCAGAATAAAAACGTTAATATTGTCATGTTTAACTCTGAATTCTATAGGAAGCTCTTGCCACATTTTCTGATAAGTATTGTGAAAATAATGTTCTGCATTGTGTGCTCCATCTACAGTATGAACCACCATTTTATTATTCACAGTTTCTATACTAAAAGTCTTATTACCAAAGCCGTTTTGTTCCATCTCAGATGCATAGAATTCTTGCGTTTCTTGCATCAGCTTAGTTATTTTATCTACAGGTGCAGGGGACGCATCCAATGGCCTGAAATACACAATTCTAACCTCAAAAGGATTAATGGCATCTGCAACCATTAAAGGCGATAACAATGTTAATAATATTAATAAAGATCTTGTTATATGTCTCATGTTGTCTCCCTTAAGTATGTTTATTTTGAGGAATAGCTGCCACCCCCCGACCTATTAAACTATAATATTTCCTATAACTTAAAAGAAAAAGCACGTACTGCAAAATCGCTGCAACACGTCCTAAAATAAACTGTTGACAAAGCTATATGAATATGCTAAACTTAAAGTGACGAGGGATAGCAAACTACTCTTCAAGTTGATTTCCTTTGTCAATAACCAGGTTAGCACTGACACTGCGAACCTGATTAAACTCAAAGACTCGTTGTGATTTGTCTCGTATATGTGATGACTCACAACGAGTCATCAACGTTTATATACTAACATATCCAGAAATTGAGTGCAAGTATTTTTATCTAAAAATCAAGAATTATTTTATTGCGTTGTTTAATCCACTTGACACAACGTGCATAATGTGATATAATATGCGTAAAAATATCACAAACGTTACGTGTCCAAAACCGTCCATTGCGAATTTTTTTCTTGGATTTCGGCTTACGCTCTACCCATCCAACTAAAATCGAATTCCCGTCAGTTTGTATTCTCTAAAAGAGAACTCACCGTAATTTCCTTGAGTATCTCAGTTTGAGTTCCTTGAAGTTCCTGAAACATTTGTATCAATTCGGGTGAAGCCTGCAACGCTTCCGTAAAATGATTCATCAGTTCTTTATCTACGGACGTGACAAGGGAGTCAAGGGTAATTGCGCTTAATGAGCGTGCGGGGAGATACCCTTTTGTATCCCCTTGCACCTCATAGATAAGGTTTGCATCTTTGAAGTAATCGAAAATTCTTTGGACAAGTGATTCGGGCACTTTGGCAGTTGTTGCTACGTCTGCAGCTGAGCAGGCGCCTTTACCTCTGTGAAAATGTGATGCTACGATAAGAAATAGCGTTATAATGCCGGGCGCATTGATATAATTATGATTCTCATTTGGCATTTTTCCAAAAGGTTTCTTAGAATCTACGGTTTGTTGAATTGAATTTGTTACCTCAACCCCTAACAGAATTATAATCCAAGTTACGTAGATCCATATAGCCAAAATTATCAACATTGCGAATGTTCCATAGATCTCACTATAGTTTTGCCACACCGATTCAAAGTAATAGGCAAATACGATGCGCGCGATTTGAAAAAGCGTGCCTGCCAGAAAAGCGCCAATCATCGCAGCTTTCCAGTTTACTGTGGTGTTAGGCAATGCTACATACATCAGAAAAAACAAAAAGTATACTGATATCCACGGAAAAAGGTAGGCAAAAAATCCATTTGTTATCGCAGAAAAAAGAAACCAGATTACGAGTGGTCCTATCAACAACAGCATGTAAAAGACTAAGTATTTCTGAAACGCCTGTACTAATGGCAAACGCTTACGGCTTCCCCAAATGAAATTGAAATGGTCTTCAATGGACATGAAAAGTATTAGGGATATAACGAGGAATAATAAAAAACCTCCTATTCCGAGTCCAGTTAGATTTCTATTGGTAAATTCAGAGATTCCAGTTACAATTTCGTCTGCTCTGTAGCGTGGAAGGAAATTATTTAAGGCAGCTATCAGAGGTGAATCCTCGTTTTCTACAACGCCAAAGGTCTTTAGTAGAAAAAGGGCAACGGCTGATAAAGGGACAAGGCAAAGGAGTGTGTTGAAGGCGAGTGATGCGGCTTGATGCGGGCATTTATGTTGCCTGAATTGATGTAAAACGTTCTCGCTGATTTCTAAAATATTGATGGAGAATGACCGAAATAAGTGTAACATTTTACATTGTCTGAGTTTCGCTTAAACCGAAAAATCCTTATTAATATAACCCATTAAACTACAATGATCGCATCCATCGTAAAATATAACATATTTGGCAAAAATAGCCAAGAATCTTGTGCCAAAACTCAACTTTCGCACCTTGACACTCAGTCCTAATTTGTGCTAAAATTTGGAATTAGAGTGTCTATCAGAAAACGAAGGAGTGACAAATGGAACATACAACCCCAATTGAACTTGAAAACCTAAAAGATTTGCACTTGGCAGAATTTGGCATTGTCAAGCCCGAAGAGGTGCGTAGACTCATTATTGAAGATGCACTCGTTGATACTGGTGCGACGGGACTCTGCCTCCCCAAATCGCTCGTTCAGCAACTCGGACTTACCCCGATCCGACAAATCCGGGTGCAAACCGCAAACGGCACTGTAGAACGCACTATTTATTCAGAGGTGAAATATACCGTCTTGGAACGAAGCCACTCCATTCAAGTAACAGACCTTCCTGAAGACACACCTGTCCTCGTTGGACACATGATATTGGAAGCACTTGACCTCTGTGTTGATATAAGAAATGGTTTGATTCATAATCCTGCACACGGCGGTGCATGGACAATAAAAATACTCTGACAGCGTGTGACACCAAAGGTTACTTTTTGGGCAATAATTTCTATGAAAACTACTCATAAAATACTTTTTCAAGATTCGCGCGATTTGAAAAATATACCATCAGAAAGTGTTGATCTGATAGTAACTTCTCCACCGTAAACTTGGAAATGTTTGATTCTATTAGATCAATATGATGTTATAAAACCTATGTAAATGACGCACTATTTATGATGTGAAAGTCAAGGAAAATAATATCTATAAAGGAGATGTCAGAATGACTCACATTTGGAGAAAAAAATATAAAGATCGTAGTAGAATCCTTGATAAATTCTATACGAAACAGGAAGTCGTCAAAAGGTGTTTAGAAGAAGTAAATAAATTACCTTATATATATGATTGCGTGATAGAACCGTCTGCGGGGGATGGTGCTTTCTATAAAAATATCAAGCATGACACCAAAATAGGAATTGACATTGATCCGCAACATGACGAGATTACCAAAGGGGACTGGTTCAATTACAAAATTAATAAAGTGTACGAGCGCGTGTTGGTTATAGGGAATCCGCCGTTTGGTCAATATCAAAAACTATCTTCAAAATTTATATCACATGCTCTCTCATTTAATAATGTCCAAACAATTGCTTTTGTTTTACCAGATGTATATAGAAAACATACACGGCAAAAAATATTACCATATAATTGGAGAATAGTCTCCATCACTGAATTAGGAAGGGATTGTTTTACATTAGAGGGAAAGGAATATCATGTGCCTGCAAGTTTCTTCATTTTTGATAAATCAGAAGGAAAAGATTTAAGAGTTAACCCTAATGCCTATACAGAAGCTAATGATTTTAAGTTCTCTAATAAAGATGATTTTGACATATTTGTATTTGGGGCATCACCAAGAAGAATTACCAAAAACCCGACACCGAACAATAGAGGATACTTTCTTAAGTCAAAAATTCCAGTGAAAGATTTAATATCCAAAATCAAAGCAGTTGATTGGAATGGATATTCTTGTGCAAACGGGGGCGTATATTGGCTAACAAAATACGAATTTCTGGAGCAATATATAAAATGTCATGAACCTAATAGAACTCAAGAAAGCCGGAGAAATTTGTTTGATTTCCCTTAGCTTCATGTGTCAAGAAAAACTGCCTATTTCTTTCTCGTAAAATTTATGAACCAGATAGAACTAAAGAAAAAGATATGTGAAATCTTAGATAACATAGATAAAAGTAGGAAATTAAGGGAAAGTGCGGAAAGTATTAAGGATGAATTAATTGATTTAACTCTTAGAGAAGAAATCTCTGAACAAGACTTTTACAAAATCAGCAGTATTCTGTCCACACAATCAAGAAGTCCTTTGTGGGAAAATTATTTCATAAGAAAACATGATTGTGTAAGAGTTAGTAAAGATGAAGATAGAGGGGATTTTAAAAAGAACGGCAGATATTATGAGTATAAAAGCTCTGGTTACAATCAGGCTAATTCTGTACACATGCTTCAAATTAGACCTTGGCAGGATTGCGATTACATTATCCAGTCAGTCTCCGATGATACGGCGACCACATTTGTTTTAACGCATGCAGAAATGATGTTAGAAATGGAAAAACTAAAGGCCTCTCGCGCACATGGAACTCAAGCTTTAGTGAATAATGAAAATATAGAATACAGAATGACCCTAAAAAGAAATTCTGCGAATTGGGATAGATGGATGAATAACTATCACAAAGAAGGCGATATTTTTCAATCCTGAAACAAAATGAAGGCGAAGGTCAAAGTATCACTAAATCATGGCTGATAACAACAAATTGAAAGAAAAACTACAATCTCGGATAGACAAATTTGCTGATGAAAAAAGAAAAGTATGGTTCGAAAACTATATTAAACACGATACCAAATATCGCGGCGTTGAAATTCCCACAATTAGAGCAGAATTGAAAGACTGGTATAAGCACGAAAACATTGACGAACTTCCACTTGATGAGCAGTTGAACTTGGCTCTCTCATTTTTTAAAGAGGACTATGCAGAAGATAAATTTGCGGGAATCTTATTTTTACAGATTCATCTTTATAACAAATTTGATTACAAAGAGTTGCTTTCAAAATTTGAGTCAATTTTTGAGAATGGATACATTTACGATTGGAGTGTGTGCGATTGGTTTTGCACCAGAGTCCTGCGACAAATGATAAAAATAAACGGTAAAGAGTGCGCCGAAGCAATATCTAAATGGCATACCGCTAATAACGTATGGCAAGCCAGATGTTCTGTGGTTGCTTTTACCACATTAACAAAGGAGAATAAATATACATCACTATTATTGAAATCAAATGCCAAACTCATTAAAAGAGAAGAACGTTTTGCTAAAACTGCTGTTGGATGGATATTGCGGGAATTGTCAAAGGTTGATAAACAGATAGTGGTGGATTTTATTGCGGAATACCGTGAGTGTTTTTCAAGAGAAAGCCATGAAAATGCGATAAAATATTTTGATAAAGATGAAAAGAAAAAGATGAGAGAATTATTTAAGTCTATTTCGTAAACCGTGAAGGCTTTATAAACCAACCGAATTATAAATTCTTCATCCCTTCCTGCCCCTTATATTGCAACTGATACAACCGATAATAGATACCCTCTTTTTGTAATAACTCGTTATGTGTGCCAGTCTCTCGGATTTCACCGCGATGCATCACAATAATCTTGTCAGCATTTTGGATTGTAGAGAGACGATGCGCAATCACAACAGATGTCCTGTTTTCCATTAAACGACTGAGCGCATCTTCAATCAGAATTTCGGTTTCGGTGTCAACGCTTGAAGTCGCTTCGTCAAGGATGAGGATACTCGGATCGGAAGCTAACGCACGCGCGAACGCAACCAATTGCTTTTGTCCAACAGATAACCCACCACCATCTTCTTTGATCTCAGTGTCATATCGGTCAGGCATTTTTTGGACAAACCTGTCTAAATGCACATCTTTTGACGCACGTGCTACCTGTTTGGGTGAGATGGACGGATCACCTAAACTGATATTACGTTCAATTGAATCAGAGAAAAGAAAGATATTCTGTTGCACGATACTGATTGCACTCCGAAGTTCCTCTAAGTTCATTTTACGGAGGTCCACACCGTCAATCAGAATTTGTCCTTTGTTGATTTCATAGAAGCGGCAAAGTAAGTTAATAATAGATGATTTCCCCGCCCCCGTATGCCCCACAAGTGCAACCTTTTCACCCGGTTTTACCGTGAACGAAACATCTCGTAACACATAATCTTCATCGTTGTAGGCAAACCAGACGTTTCGAAATTCAATCTCGCCTTTTAGAGTTTCTTCTCCTGTCTTATCAGTAGTAGAAACGATAGTCGGTTCTGTGTCAAGCAAATGGAAGATGCGTTCGGAAGATGCCATTGCATTTTGGAAAATAGTGTACTTTTCACTAAGTTCACGGATGGGCCAAAAAAACCTTTCAGCGTATCGCATAAATGCCACTAACACGCCAAAAGACAACGCACCCTGTACAATTTGTCCACCGCCGTACCAGATGATCACTGCCGTAGCAAGCGATGCAGTTACTTCAATTAAGGGATGGAAAATGGAAAAATAGAAGATACTTCGTAAATTCGCAGCGAGGTATCTTCTATTACGTTCATTAAAACGAAGATAACTTCGACGTTCCTGTGCGAATAACTTCATCGTCGTCATGCCAACGATGTTTTCCTGTAAAAACGCATTAATGCGTGCATATTGTTTGCGTTGTTCACGAAAAGCACGGCGCGAGTAAATTTGATATACAAGCGTTGCACCAAAGATGATAGGCAACACTGAAAACGTCACAATCGCAACTTTCCAGTTGTAAAGCAGCATCGCCACCATAATACCCAATATAACCAATATATTTGAGAATACTGTAATCACACCAGAGGTAAACAGCTCGTTGAGAACTTGCACATCACCCATGACGCGTGTCATCAGTCTACCAACTGGATTCTTATCAAAATACTGCACGTCCAGACGTTGTAGGTGCGAAAAGAGAGTTTGACGAAGATCGTGCATGACGTTTTGTCCGATCATTAACATACGATATTCCTCAAAATAGGAAAATACAAACTCGCCTATCAATCCGAATACAAGAAAAGCTGCGATCATGCTCAACCCTTGCAGTTCACCAGGGACGATATAATGGTCAATAGCGATTTGCATCAGAAACGGACCAGCGAGGAACGAGAGTGTCCTCCCAACCATAAGAAATGCGATGAGCACCAACTGCAATGTGTAAGGTTTGAGGTATGCAATGAGTCGCTTCATCAACACTCGGTCGTACACTTTTCCGATGTCGTCTTCTTCTTCGCTATATTCATATAGACCGCTTCCCATTCCAAACATAGGGACATTCCTCTCTAAAGTTCTTCAAGTTCATCTTGTAAGAGTTGGGTTTCATAAATACCAGCATAAATACCGCTCTTCTCCAAAAGCTGTTCATGTGTGCCAGATTCCACGATACTTCCATCATTCAATACGATGATATGATCTGCTGCCTTCACTGTTGAAATCCTGTGGGAGATGATGATAGTTGTTCTGCCTGTCATGATTTCTGTAAGTCGACTGAGAATTGTATCCTCAGTTTGTGTATCAACATTTGCAAATGCGTCATCCAGGATAAGGATTTTGGGTTTAATTATAATTGCACGTGCAAGCGCACTGCGTTGGCGTTGTCCACCCGATATTGTCATCCCTCGTTCACCAAGGAAGGTCTCCAATCCATCTGGAAACTCTTCTATTTGCGATAGCAGATCCGCATTGTGTGCTGCCTCCCTTATTTCATCGTCATTCGGAGTGTCGACTCCGTAAGCGATGTTATTTCGTAATTGATCTGAAAACAGAAATGGCTCTTGTTCCACAAATCCGATATTGGATCGAAGGACGCTCAAGGGTATATCTTGGATATCTACTCCGTCAATAAAAATTGTGCCACGCTCGACTTCCCGGATGCGCGGGATTAGATTGACAAGACTGGATTTTCCTGATCCTGTTCCCCCAACAATCGCGAGCGTGCTGCCCCTATTTATTTTAAGATCGATGTTTTTTAGTACTGGCTGTCCGTCTGGATAGGAGAAATTGAGATTTCTGAATTCTATTTCACCTTTGATGTTTTTCATATTCCATTTGACGTTTTCGCCATCATGAATTTCTGGTTTTTCACTGAAGATTGCGTTTATCCGATCCATTGATGCGGCACCCCGTTCAAATGTATTGACAATGAAACCAAGCGTAACCATTGGACGAACAAGCATGAAAAGATAAGCCTTGAACGCAATAAAATCTCCTAATGTAATTTTACCTTCAATTACATGGAATCCTCCCAACCAGAAGAGAACCACTATTCCGATACCAGGTAGGAATCGGAACAGCGGAAAGAAGAAAGACATCAATCGGATCTGTGCATGATTACGATTGACAAATTCTTGATTTAGATCCTTGAAGTGTTCGACCTCGTTCTCTTCAAGTGTGTATGCCTTGACTACACGCACACCAGATAGATTCTCCTGTACTTTCGTGTTCATTGTTGAAAAAGCCTCTTGAATCTGTTCATAGCGTGCATGCAAGCGCTTTCCAAGGAAGCGAATTATGACTGCAAGAATAGGAAATGGTAACAAAGCCAAAAGAGTGAGAGTGACATCAATACGGAGCATGATAACGAATGCTAAACCGAAAAACACTATTGCATCGGCAGAATACATGATAGCACTGCTGAGAACCATTCGGATAGCGTTCAGATCGCTGGTTGCACGCGTCATTAGATCGCCTGTTCGAACATTATCATAATAGGTAGCGGAGAGTTTCTGGAGATGCTGAAAAAAGTCAGCACGAAGGTGAAATTCCATTTGCCGCGCAACACCTTGCATAGTGCGGCGTTGGACGAAACGCAGTACTCCTCCGACGAGGGCGACACCCAAAAAAAGTGCAGCTAAAAAGAGAATCCGATCCTTTGACACCGTCAGGTTCGGGTCATTTTTTGCTTCTTGTAACTCATCAAAAAACACTTTCAGTATCTACGGACTGATTAGCAGAAGTCCATTTATCAAAATGACAAGGATGAAACTGAACAAGATGGCGTATTGATAGCGTTTAACGTATTTTTTGAGACCGAGTAGACTGCGAATGGTGAAATCCTCCCTGCCCAGTCAATCTGGACAGCGCGTATTAGCCAATTAATATTTTGACGTGAATTTGCAAAGGGTGTTTAATCAGTTTAACACCAAAGTCGTTGGATATTATAACCGTTTGTGTGGTAGACAAAGCATAAAAGTGCATCCAAGAATGTGTATAGGTGAAAAATTTGGTTCGTGATAGAGATTTTCACTTCGGCATATCGTACTATTTAGAACATAGGTAAACCGTTATCTATACAATCTTTATAACACAGATGAAATATAATCAAGGAGTAGTATATGAAACAAAATAGAAGACCGGCATCTTTCAACGTCGTGCCGGGTGACACTGAAGGAATTACATGGGCATTGCCAGAAGGCGCAATCGCCCGATTCGGAAAAGGAAGAAGTCATAAAATAGCAGTCTCACCAAATAGTGAGTATTTCGTTGTTGGAACACTTTTGGGGTTATGGTGGTATGATATGTCATCAAAATCACCTATCGCTTTATGGGAAACAGAACGAGGGATGATTACTAATGTCGTTTTTTCACCAAACGGCGAGTGGATTGCTATCGGTAATTTTGACGGTATAATCAAAGTCCTGGACGCCCAGAGTGGTGAATGTCTGGCACAGATGAAACGGATGCAAGAACAGAATCTCTATTGGAAAACTATGTTTTCCCCAGATGGCAAGTGGATTCTTACCGCGAATCAGAAGGGTATTGTTGAGGTGTTAGATGTTCATCGCGGTGTGTGTGTTGCACAGATGAATCGAGGTGAACGTGAAGAAATATCTGCTGATATTACTCACTTGGAATTCTCTCCAAATGGGCAGTATGTCGCTGCTACTGCACATAACCTT
>JAPPMR010000585.1 GCA_028818995.1 Candidatus Poribacteria bacterium
CCATCGCGTTTAGAACTAAAAACGATTTTAGCATCCGCAACCGTTGAAAGCAAAAAAACAAGACAGAAAATTATTAATAATATACGCATTACGGACCTCCATTGAAATTGTAGGTTTTACCGTAACTATTTCGATTTAGACTTTACAGAAATTCGTGTCAACCAACGCCCACCAATCGTTGATTTGCAAAACCTTATGGAATAGACTCCGAATTCTCTTGTTCGTTAGTATTTGCATCAGCGACGGTGATATTGGTAACTACGTTTCGTTGTTCCGGTAGCCGAACTGGAAAATCTTTTATTTCTTCATCAATCAACTCTCGGACCATCGATTTGACAGTATCGAACGGGATACATTCTAAGATGATAATAGCGCGATGTTTGGATGGTGCGATGTTGTATGTCAATCCATACTGTATGCCCAATTGTAGCAATTCTGGCTCGACGTTGATAGAAATCTGCCTGCGTTCTTGTTCTGTGATGAAATAACTATCAACAATGAAGTGCGTATGAATCCACGCTTCTTTTTCTTCAATAATCTTCATAGTGCTGTATTGTAGCATTAAAAGTGGCAAGTGTCAACGGTACGGTGTGGAAAGTTTATTATATCAACAGTACTTATTTCTTTATTTTTAGACGCGGGCGTACTACCCGAAACCCAATCGTATGTGTTGAATCTAAAGGATAGAACATAGACCGTAAACCTGAACGGAGGAATACACTGCCAACATCCCATGCACCGCCGCGAATGACTCGCGCACGTAACACATCACGGAACCGGAGGTTTAACGGATTTCGTCTCACATCTTTACTATTTTGTTGGTAAAAAGAAGGATTGTATTCATCAAGACACCACTCCCAGACATTTCCAGCAAGATCAGCAATACCATTTGGAGAATTGCCGTTTGGGAATTGCCCCACTGGTGTAGGACGGTTATAGCGGCGTGCGAAATTCGCATGGTGCCGTACTTTTGGAGGATCATTACCCCACGGATATATGCGTCTCGCTGTGCCGCGTGCAGCGCGTTCCCACTGTGCCTCAGTCGGCAAACTTCCACCAATCCATTCTGCAAACGCTTGTGCGTCAAACCATGTTACTCCAACAACAGGTTGTGTATCAGCGTTGAAGTTTTCATCTTTCCATGTCTCTTCACCCTGATGTCCGCGCGGTGTCGGGTGCCCGGTCGCTTCAATGAAGGCACGGTACTGTGTGTTAGTGATTTCGTGCCGTGAGATTTGGTATGCGGAGAGATAGACGGTGTGTTGTGGAACTTCAGCGTCAAAGGAGTGTTTTTCGAGCAGGGAACTTCGTAATTTAGCATCTGTGTAGGCGGCTTCTGCCTCCTCTGGTGTGGATCCCATTATAAATTCGCCTTCAGGTATCGCGACCCATTCTATGGTAGCAAGCGTCTTTTCAGCAGCAGGACTTAATTCGGCAGTAATAACATCCTGCCAAGCACCAAAAAGAAATATCAAAATCGTAAGGTAGATGCATCGCATTCCAGACAAAATCCATTAATTTTCTTGGGGTTTTTCTTCAAAGTTGAACAATCTCAAAGAAAAACTTGTCCATACTTCATCTAAATTATCATCTTCACTTGAAGATCCACCATACGACCCTACCTTATAATCCTTACCGGTTGCATATTTTAATCTCTGGGCAATCTCAAAAATATCTTCTACCTGACGTGGGCTATTCTGTTTGCTAACACGGCACCGTAAAAGATTTGGCGGTTTAGAACTTTTTTCATCGTACGTCAAATAGGTGTAGTCCTTTAATATACTCTTAAGGATAGTAGGAGAATCTAATTCTTTCCGAACGATCTCAACAATCTCTGTTGCTGCCTTTTGCAAAGTCTTTTCAGTTCTTCACGCGTAATGTCGCCTAATTCATCATCCTCAAGTGTGGCGGTAAAGATTCCTTTACCCAGATCAATAGGTAAACCGTTTTCTTGTTCCTTCTGATCGCCGTTCAAAGTGTACCGAACCCTTGCGAAGCGAACAGGTCCAAAGCCTTTCCTTTCAGGAATTTCTATCCTCAGGAATTTTATAAAATCATTGCCTGGGACTTCTTTTAGGTCAACCTTACGAATTTCGTACGTGTTCATTATAGTTTCTCCTATGAAGAAGGCAAATCTAAAAGAGAAAACTCTACTTCAAAACGATGCTTTATACAAAACGGTGGTATGTAACCAGGCGCTAACACTTCTGCATCCCGTTGTGCAAATGTAAGTGCTATTAACTGAAGTTCAACATTAGGTGAAAAACCCTCTCTTGGATTAGATAGTTGAGTTGTTTGTCCTCTTAGAAGATTTTCCATATATTCAAGGTCTACATCCCCTCGTAAAAGTTGTGGTAAAATATAAACAATTTCTTTGGCTGGATCCAGTAGATTAAGCCCGTGTGGTAGCGAATCATCAATTTCTATTTCATAAATATAAGCAGGAATATCTGGAGTTGGTTCTCTTTTACTGCTAAATACTGCATAATGCCATGCCACTGCATAAGACCGGGTTAGTGAAAGATAAGGACTGTTAACGGTACTTGTTGCGATATGATCTATCAAACTATCAGTTTTTGGGGTAGTTTGTGGTGATCTCGCTGTAAAACCTATTCGACGAGAATCGTTGGCATGCCAATGCGTTCCAACCCCAGCACCTTTGTAAAATGTAGCCATAAATGAACAGATCGGGACGGTAACTATCAGAATAAAATCTTTTAGCTACCACAAATTAGTAATGCTTTGTTATCTATTTCTTCATTCATAATCAAATTTGATTGTAAGAATTTTACCATGTTTAGAAAAATATGTCAATTTTATAGATTGTATGCTGAGAAGCACGATTTGGCTTGATGCTTATGGAAAATTCTGTTATATTAAAAGACAAGCAATTTGTCGGATGAAGGAAACCTACACTCACTAAATGAACAAGACTAACGCTAACAAACTGGTTGTCGGCACTTTGGTTGCCGAACCCGGAACACGGAAAGAAGGACGTTTGTCCATTGGCAATATGCCAGATGGAACACCGATTCGTGTGCCTGTTGTCCTCATCAATGGAAAACAACCTGGAAAAACCCTCTATATTCAAGCAATCAGCGATGGAAACGAACTGAACGGCATCGCAGTTATCCATGAAATTTTAAGTCGGATTGAACCTGCTGAATTAAGCGGCAAACTCATCATAGTTCCAGTTGTCAACGTTCACGCTTTTCACGCTAAGCAAGCGTATAGTCCAGTTGATAATGTCAAGATGAACCGTTGTTTTCCCGGACGATCCGATGGCACATCAAGCGAACGTATCGCGTATCAGTTGTTTGAAAAGGCTATCCGCAACGCTGACTACTGTATAGACCTGCATCAGGGTGGTGTTCAACCGATGATTGATGAGGTGCGCGTGCGTGTCGGAGAGAAACATCAATGTCATAGTGCTTGTCTCGCGTTAGCGCGTGTCTTCGGTATCGGTTATATTCTGGACCAAAAGGGACCGAAGGGACAACTTGCACAAGCTGCACCCGATATTGGGATACCGACAATTGACCCAGAACTCGGTGGCACACACGGATGGGATACTATTAGCATCAATAAAGGTGTCCGAGGTGTTCTGAATGTTCTCAAACAGTATCAATTTATTGACGGAACGCCTGAAATCCCTGACCAACAGATCGTTGTCAATAAGTTTGTGTCTATCCTCAGCAATAAAGGCGGATTTGTATACTACAAAGCAAAATTGTACGATAAACTTGAGGCACGGCAACCGATAGCTGAAATCCGTGATGTATTTGGACATGTATCCGAAGTTGTTCGCAGCCCAGAGGAAGGGATCTTTTGGTCACATCCGGTATATCCGATGGTGGCGAGCGGTGGTATTATCGGTAAGATAGGAACACCGATTAGTTATCTCTGAAATGGCTAATTAGCTATTAGCTTTCAGCAGTCGGTTAAAGAGATTCTATTAGAAAGTTGATTTAAATTGGGTTTACAAAGCCCTTCTACAAGAGAGCGTATGCATAAAGAAAATCGCGAAAACTTCATAGAGCAGATGGATTCCGGTAGCGTAGCAATCTTTGTCAGTGCTCCTGCTGCAATGCGAAATCACGATACAGAACACATCTATAATCCTGATCCGAATTTTTATTATCTCACAGGTTTTGAAGAGCCAGAGTCAATTTGTGTGATCGCACCTGACCATCCGAAACATCAATATATCCTTTTTGTGCTGCCCAAAGACGAAAAAGCTGAAATCTGGAATGGGAAGCGGGTCGGTGTTAAAGATGCGTGTGCGCACTACGGAGCAGACAAGGCGTTTCCAATAGACAAATTTGATGAAAAGATTGGCAGATACTTAGAAGGTGCTGAACGGCTCTATTACACGCTTGGTTCCGACTCACACATTGATGCTAAAATCCTTGACCGTTTCAGAAGAGGTGTTAAATCACGTATTCGCACTGGAAAAGGAATTCACACGCTTATTGACCCAAGTCCAATTCTCAGTGAGATGCGATTAATCAAAAATGAGGCAGAACTGAATCGTATAAAAAAGGCTACCGATATTACAGTTGACGGTCATATCGCTGCAATGGTCGCAGCGCATCCAGGGATGTACGAATATGAATTGGAAGCAATTGTTGACGCAACCTTCCGTAGCAGTGGAGCAAACAGCACTGCTTTCCCAACTATTGTCGCCAGTGGGGGAAACGCAACAACACTCCATTATACAACCAACGACTGTCGGATAGAAGATGATACACTCGTTCTCATTGATGCGGGAGCAGAATATAAACGCTACTGTGGCGATGTAACGCGGACCTTTCCTGTCAACGGCACCTTTACCGATGCACAAAGAGAGATATATCAGCTTGTTCTTGACGCACAATATGCGATTATTGATACTATTCGTCCAGGTGTTTCTATTGACGAACCGCACCAGAAATCCATTGAGTTGTTGACAGAAGGTATGCTCAGCCTCGGTCTTCTAAAGGGAAAAACGAAAAAGTTGATAAAGAAGGAGAAATACAGACAATTTTATATGTATCGTGTCGGTCACATGATCGGATTGGATGTGCACGATGTCAATTGTGTGCGCGATGCAGAGGGTGAGTTCAAAACGTTTGAACCGGGCATGGTCATCACAATTGAACCTGGGCTTTACGTTGCGGAAGGCACGAAAAAAGTCCCTACTGATTACCTCGGTATTGGTGTGCGCATTGAGGATGATATTCTCGTTACAGAATCCGGTTGTGAAGTATTAACGGATGCTGTACCGAAAGAGATTGATGCTATTGAGGAACTGATGAACCAAGGGTAACTACGCTTGCTTGTCATCGTTGAGTCCATATACCTATGAGAAAATACCGGTTTTATCTTAAAGACATTTATGAAGCAATGAGTGCTGTCCAAGCATTTGTCAAGGGAATCGATTTCAGTACGTTTGTGACAGATGATAAGACATCTTCTGCTGTTATCTATAAACTTGAAATAATAGGAAAATCTGCTAAGAATATTCCAGAAACGATTCAAGAAAAGTACCCACAAGTGCCCTGGCAGCAGATAGCAGAAATGCAAGACAAGTTTATTAAGGTATACTTTGATGTTGACTTCTCACATGTTTGGAATATTGTTAAGAATTTGATCCCACCGCTACAACCTATCATCGCGCAAATCCTTGAAGATGTGGAAGAAGAAACAAATGATGAATAAAATAACGTGAATGATGGCGTTCCCTGATTATAATTTGAAAATCGTAAAAATTGTGTCATAATTCTGTTAACGGAGAAGGTAGATGCCGAGAAAATTAACCGGTATGAACAAATATCAGAAAAAAGCACACCGACGACGTGAAGATCGCTTGCGCGGCGATGGAGTAGAATATTACCTTTCACTCGCCTACTCTACTGCCCCAGAAGACCGTGCACTCGCAATGGAAAATCTCTGTCCATGTCACGTTCGAAAACGTATTGATGCTGTTTGGGTGGCATTATACAAGGGCTTGGTTGACCCCGATTTGCGTGTACGCCGTGCTGCATGGCATACACTTGACGATGGTGGAAATCCAAATGATCCAAGGCTGGAACCGCTCCTTCATAAGATTGTTAAAACAGAAACTGACCCGACTTTACGCCAACGCGCACTTGATCTCATCAAGGCAACGCAAAAGATAGAAGACGAAAAACAGATGTTATTAGCACAAAAAGCACACACCTTTTCTGGACGATGTGATTGGTGTGGCACATCGAATGTGTCGGTCAGTTATGATTATGAAACAGAATTTGAGACCGGAGGCACTAAACGTTTTGCGTTGGTCTGTGAGGCTTGTGACAACGTTTAAATTCCTTATAGCAAAAAAAATCAAAAAAAATGAAGAAAATATAATTCCGATGCAACTAATTTAGTAACATCTGTGCAAGGTGGACTTTTTATGATCCCAGATGATGTTTTTGTGCACAAAACAGTAGAGGGCGACGTTGAGGCATTCAACGAATTGGTGAATCGCCATCATACCAAAATTTATGGGCTTGCATACCGCATGCTTGGCAATACTGAAGATGCCAAGGATGCTACGCAAGAAACGTTTTTAGAGGCTTATAAGTCTATTAAAACGTTTCGATTTCAGTCACAATTCGGAACGTGGTTGTATACGGTAGCTCGAAATACTTGCAATCAATACATCCGAAAAGCCAAATCCCGTAACAGAATGCTGGACGCTTACACCGAAGAGACTGCGGCGCGAGGCATGACTGAGGAACGAGAGATTCCCGAACGGACGGCGATTAAGACTGAACAACGTGAGGTAGTTCAAGCTGCTATTGACCGACTGCCGCCGAAGCAGCGTGAGGTCGTGACGCTATATTATATGCAAAACCTCAAATACAAAGAGATCGCTGAGATCCTTGATTGTTCCCTTGGAACTGTCGCCTCAAGGTTGAATAAAGCCATACAGAACCTTAAACCGAAATTGGAAAAATACTATTTTTAAAAATTTTGGTTGATCCTTGAGCAAATACTTAACCCACTAAAAGCGAGGATTGTTAAATGAATTGTGAACAGACTCGTGAAAACTTAGTTTTACATCGTGAAAATCCCATGTTAAAAGGAGCGGAACGGCGAGATTTTTTACAACATCTGCGCGGTTGCAAGGCGTGCCAAGTCGAATATGAAGGATTATGGCATACCGCAACGGTGCTTGGCAATCTTGAAGCACCGGAACCGCCCGCTGAATTGCTCGGAAATATCCAACGCCAGATACGGGAAGCCCATCAGCGGAGTCAAACTGCTTTCTTCGCGACTCCTATCTCTTGGCTTTTCGGCAAGATGAAGTTAAAGTTTTCTCCGCAGGTTGTGAATTATGCCGCGATGCTTTGCTATCTAATCGCATCAGTCTTTTTAGTTAAACTTGCGTTCTTTTCAGATGCCCCGAAGCATGCAGACAAACCAGAACAGAATTTTGGTTTAACTGCAATGGAAGAAACACGTCTCCAATACGTGCGAATTGCCCCGTCACCTTGGGCGTCGTTGAAGGACAAGCATATCAAAACTGATGAAAAACATTCTGCCCAAATATCAAGTGAAAATCGCGTGGATTTTTCCAACCAATTCGTTGGTATTAAGACATCAGAATTGTGGCATACGTGGCATACTCACGCTATTAACAATGTCACAGAAACCGCTAATGTGCATTTCGCGAAGACTGTAAGTGACAAACTTACCCTATTTTGGAGCGACATCAAAACAAATCTATAGGGGGAAGTGTATTATCTGATATTTCAAATTTATAAAGGTAGTCACAAGTAAGAGGCACAATTTTTTGTGCCTCTTTTTTATTGTGTAGTACTGGTCTGCATAAGACTTTGATCCTCTATACCAGCAAACACATGCTACTTAAAAAACATTGCCCTATAATCCATTTTGCGGTAAAATATATACGAATATTTACAGAATCAAAACGGCAATATCGGACAAAAAAATTGACACAACCTCTACTTGAAGTTTCTAACTTAAAAACAGTATTTCCTACAAACGGCGGCTTTGTAAATGCTGTAAATGATGTCAGTTTTTCGATTGAACGCGGCAAAACGGTTGGCATTGTCGGAGAAAGTGGCTGTGGAAAAAGTATCACGGGACTTTCGCTTCTCCAACTTGTGCCGAACCCTGGCAAGATTGAAGCGGGTGAGATTCTATTCTACCGTGATGACGTAGACGAACCTTTAGATATAGCCCAAGTCTCACCGCGAAGTGAGTTGATGCGCGAGATTCGAGGCAACGAAATCGCTATTATTTTTCAGGAGCCAATGACATCGCTTAATCCTGTCTATACTGTCGGGGATCAGATTGCTGAGGCAATTGTGTTACACCAAGAAAGTGATCGTTCGACTCTTACCCGTTTCGGTTTACAAACAACGCCAAAATGGGCACGTGAGCGCGCTATTGAGATGCTCGTCCGCGTGGGTATCCCAGCACCTAAACAGCGTATTGACGAATATCCACACCAACTCTCTGGAGGGATGCGTCAACGCGTAATGATTGCGATGGCACTCTGTTGTGCGCCAGCGCTTCTTATTGCAGATGAACCGACCACGGCACTCGACGTTACGATTCAGGCACAAGTCCTAACACTCATGCAGGAGTTACAAGCAGAAATTGGGATGGCGATTATGCTAATTACACACGACTTAGGAGTTATTGCCGACATGGCGGATGAGGTAGTTGTTATGTACGCCGGGCGTGTTGTTGAAAAAGGAAGCGTTGATGATATATTTTATAATCCTTTGCATCCCTACACACGTGGCTTGCTCAACTCCATTCCAACACTCGGTAGTAGCCAGCAAAAAACGCTGCCTTCTATCCCCGGAACGGTGCCGCACCCGTTAGCACTCCCCATCGGATGTTCGTTTCAACCACGTTGTACCAAACGGATGTCGATTTGTGAACAAATGCCTGAATTTAGTACAATTGATACCTCAAAAAATATCACTGATAGAAACGGAAAGCACGTTGTGAGATGTTGGCTTTGTGAGGAAAAAACCGATGTCAAAACTGCTTGAGGTCAAAGACCTCCGAAAATATTTCCCAATACGAAAAGGAATTCTCAGGCAGACTGTTGGACATGTGAAAGCAGTGGATGGCATTAGTTTTGACGTGGAACGCGGTGAGACCCTTGGACTGGTTGGTGAAAGTGGTTGTGGGAAGACTACAGCAAGTAGATGTCTCCTCCGATTAATCTCACCTACGGGTGGAAGTTTTACTTTTGGTGAAGAGCAAGTTGACTTAGCAAAGTTAACGTCTCAACAGATGCTACCCTTTCGTCGGCGTATCCAAATGGTTTTTCAAGACCCGCAATCATCCCTTAACCCTCGGAAAACGGTGGGGGATATTGTTGGTGAACCGCTACGTGTTAATCGTGCTGTCAAAAGAAGTGAACTTCAGGCGCGGATTGTTGAACTGCTGGAATCTGTCGGATTAAAATCGCAAGACATGCGGCGTTACCCACACGCTTTCAGCGGTGGACAACGCCAACGTATCGGCATTGCACGCGCGTTAGCACTAAACCCAGAACTGATCGTAGCAGATGAACCAGTGTCGGCACTTGATGTCTCTGTGCAAGCGCAAATTCTCAACCTTCTGGCAGAATTGCGGGAGAAATTCCAACTTTCCTACATCTTTATTGCACATGATTTGAGCGTTGTTAAACATATCAGCGACCGCGTAGCAGTTATGTATCTTGGCAAAATCGTAGAAATTAGCGATGCGAAAACACTTTATCAATCACCGAAACACCCTTATACAGAGGCATTGATATCCGCAGTGCCGTTGCCGGACCCGAAAGCACAACGTAAGCGTGAACTAATTGGTCTTGAAGGAGATGTTCCTGATCCATCTCAACCGCCGACTGGATGCTATTTTCATCCTCGGTGCCGCTATGCAACAGATATTTGTAAACAGGAAACGCCAGAACTTCGCGAAATTACACAAAGTGTCAAAGTCGCGTGCCATCTGAGTGAAACGTTGGAATTACAAGGAGTGTCGTGATGCCAAAATCAAATCAGATAACACCTGAACAACTTGCATCCTACAGAAAGCAGCTGGAACGCCGATGGAAAAACCGAAGAGTTGACGAAACTTTGCTGGAACAGGCATGGCAGGTGGTTTATGAAATCGCGACACTGCTCTATGATGAGTTTGGAGCAACACAGGTTGCTATCTTTGGCTCACTTGCCGAACCGATCAACTTCACAAAGTCATCGGATATTGATATTGCTGTGTGGGGACTCTCTGATAAGACACATTCAGATGCATACTGGAAAGTCAAAGACATTGATACGGGGTTTAAAATAGATCTGATTAATTTTGATACAACGAAAGGACTTTTCCGAGAGAGAATCCAACAGCAAGCGATTCCTATCAAAAAAGGGGAGCAACCTATATTATGGAAGACACTCTACGAGCATCTACACCGCCAAGTTTTCCCTATCGTAGAGGAAGAAATTTACGAAATGAATAGAAAAAAACTTGCCCAACGTATCAACGATGAACTTGCAAAGATTGAAGATATACTTGAAAGAATACAGAGAGGGTTGGAAATAATTAAAGTTGTCCCCATTGATATCACAGAATTCATTGAAAATACGATTGCAACGGACCTCGCAGATATTTATAGTGGGATTGAACGGATTTTTGAGCGAATTGCCAACGAGGTTGATGGACACTCACCGAGAGGCAGCAGATGGCATAAAAACCTACTTGAACAGATGACAAAACAACGCCCTGAAAGACAACCTGTGATTTCTGAGAATACATTTCTCCAATTAGGAAAACTTTTAGAGTTTCGCCACAAAGTAACCAACATTTACGGACGGGAATTGAAGTACGATAATACATTAGCGCATGCAGAAACAATCCATGAATTGTTTGCGGCAGTTTCACAGGATTTCAATACCTTCACTGATTCTCTTGCGCAACATCAGGAGGATGTCTGAAATGCAACAGATAACAAACACACAGCGAACAACTAAAGGGATGTCATCAGAAGAACTCGCATCCTGCAGGAAGCAGCTGGAACGCCGTTGGAAAAGCCGAAAAGTTGATGAGGCGTTGTTGGAACAGGCATGGCAGGTAGTTTATGAAATCGCAACACTCCTCTATGACGAGTTTGGAGCAACACAAGTCGCGGTTTTTGGTTCACTCACAGAACCCATGTGGTTTTCAAAGTGGTCAGATATTGATATTGCGGTGTGGGGTCTCTCAGAAAATGCATACTTAGATGCCCTCGGAAAAACGCTCGGTTTTGATCCGAAGTTCAAAATTGACCTTATCAAGTTTGAAAATACCGATATGCTTTTTCGAGAAAGAATTCTACAACAAGCATGTTTTATAAAGAAAGGTGAAACTTTTGATATTGGCACTATACTTTTAATTGAAACAGGAATGTCTTACGAAATGAATAGAAAAAAATTAGCACAACGCATTATAGATGAACGCGTAAAAATAGAGCGGACAGTCGGACACATCAAAGTTGCTTTGCAAGATATTGAGGATGCGCCCGTTCGATACAGGCGAAGTGTTGAAATTGAGATTGCTAAATACCTCTATGATGTCTACATGGGGATGGAAACCATTTTTAGACAAATAGCTCGGGAAGTCGACGAACATATACCTCAAGGTGAAACTTGGCACAAAGATTTGCTGACGCAAATGACAGCACCACGTGCTGAACGGCCTCCTGTGATTTCCCAAAAAACAGCGCAACGACTCGAGCAATTTTTAGGATTCCGCCACGTCTTCGCGCATCTATATTCCATACAGCTTGATTATGAACAAACGGAGAAAAACGCGAAAAGTATTGAAAAACTATTTCAGGATGTCTCCAAAGAATTGGAAACTTTTATCGATTCTCTTGCACAGTATGAGGAGGATGTCTGAAATGCAACAGACAACAAACACACAGCGAACAACTAAAGAGATATCATCAGAAGAACTCGCATCCTGCAGGAAGCAGCTGGAACGCCGTTGGAAAAGCCGAAAAGTTGATGAGGTATTATTGGAACGCGCGTGGCAGGTCGCGTACGAAATCGCAACACTTCTCTATGACGAGTTTGGAGCAACACAGGTTGCTATCTTTGGCTCGCTTGCCGAACCGATCAACTTCACAAAATCATCGGATATTGATATTGCAGTGTGGGGACTCTCTGATAAAACACATTCAGCTGCATACTGGGAAGTTAAAGGCATTGATACGGGATTCAAAATAGACCTGATTAATTTTGATATAACCAAAGGGATTTTTCAAGAAAGAATCCAACAGCAAGCAATTATTGTGAGAAAAGGAGAACAACCCACATTATGGAAAACACTTTATGAACATCTACACCGCCAAGTTTTTCCCATCGTGGAGGAAGAGATATACGAAATGAATAGAAAAAAACTTGCCCAACGTATCGACGACGAATGCACAAAAATTGAATCTACTGTTGGCGGAATTGTGAGAGCTTTGGAAGACATTGAAGTGCTACCTGTCGCAGCAAGAGAATATGTAGAGGAGTCAATCGCTAATAGACTTGCCGATGTTTATAGTGGAATAGAGCGAATTTTTGAGCGAATTGCCAACGAAGTGGATGCACATCTGTCGCGTGGAAGCCGGTGGCATAAAAATCTACTTGAACAGATGACAAAACAGCGCCCTGAAAGACCACCTGTAATTTCGCAGGAGACTTTTTTGCTTTTAGCAGCACTCTTAGAATTTCGCCACAAAGTTAATAATATCTATGCTGACGAACTAATTTATGAAAATACGGAGGAGCAGGCAAAGGACATTGAAAAACTGTTTCAAAGTTTCTCCGAAGATATCAATACTTTTACCAATTCTCTTGCGCAGCGTAATGATGATTGAAAGGAACAAAACAACATGTCAACACACACAGACCTCGGTTTTTTTGCGACAGATGTTTCATTTGAAGATAGTGCCGCAATCGTAACAGGCTCCAGTCGCGGTATCGGACGCGCAATCGCTATTGAATTAGCACGTCAAGGTGCTGATGTGCTCATCAACTATAATCAGAATCGTGATGCAGCGGAAACAGTACAACGTGAAGTAGAATCACTCGGCAGAAAAGCGGCTATTATTCAAGCAGACATCAGCGACTTAGACGCACATGCGAAACTGCTTGAAACCGCCCACGATGCGTTCGGTAAGGTAAATATCCTTATTAACAACGCAGGCATCACCCGTATTGCTGACATTCTTGAGGAAACACCAGAGCAGTTTGATCTACTCCTGAACACAAATCTCAAAGCACCGCATTTTCTTACACAACGCGTCGCAAATTACATGGTGGAAAAAGAGATTCGCGGATGTATTATCTACACCCTTTCTATTTCGGATACAATGGCATCAGATAATCGCACCGCCTACTGTATTTCAAAAGCAGGATTAGAGATGAGCATGCGGGCTTATGCGGGGAGGTTGGCAGCGCACGGTATCAAGGTAAACGGTATCGCTGCAGGTGTCATTGATACGGACCTGTCGCGTGTCCGTATTCCTGATTATGAAGAGGCGGCGGAAAAAGGATATATCTTTATGGTACGTCCGGGCACACCAGAAGATGTGGCACATGCAACTATTGCTGCGATGCGGTTATACGATACTGGGGTTGTCCTGCCTGCTTCTGGCGGTGTAATGACACCACTGCTGAATCTCAGAACCATGGCGGAATTGGATATGAACAAATCTTGAACTACGCCCGTATCCGTATATCTTCCTTATTCCCAAATCCCAATATCTCGTAATATTGACTTCTTAACTTTACACACCATTGTATACGCTGGATCAAACACATTTCCCATATCATATTCAACCGTCTGCCCTAACAAGATGTGCGCTGCACGTTTCTCTAAACCAAGTTCCGCTAACCATCGGAGCAGTTCTGTCGTTGCGTGCTGTACTGCTTGATCTAACGGACGCGCGTTGCCTGCTGTGAGAATATATTCCTCGTTTTCAGCACGAGGCCAATTGATAGACTTTTCCTTGATTACCTCAACAGTGAATTGGACATCAAAAGAGATTTCAATACCGGTACCGACAATTTCTCCGTCACCTTGTACTGCATGACCATCCCCGAGATGGAAAAGTGCCCCTGGTACGAAGACAGGAAGGTAAACGGTGACACCCTCTTTAAACCCACGATAGTCCATGTTACCACCGTGTGTGGAGGAGGTCGCCGTAGAAATGGCTTGTCCGCGAGGTGGTGCGACACCAAAACAACCCACCATCGGTTCAAGAGGCAATGTAAGCCTACCTAACTGTGTCTCAGGTGATATTAAGGTGGCTGTCCATGCGTCTACATCAACATGCCATTCGGCACGTTCACTTTCTGGCATCTCGGACGCAACATAATGCGGATCAAGCACATTCGGTGCAACAACCGTCGCGGTTCTTCCGATTTTACGATTTGGCAAAATTCTGTCAAAATGCACCGCGAGCGTATCTCCCGGTTCCGCTGTTTCAATAAAGAACGGGCCTGTTTGCGGATTACCACCATGTGTTACCTGTGTATCAGTAGCATCATAGCCCGCGTTATCTACGGTTGTTGTAAAAACAGTGTCACCACTCTCAATATGGAGTACGGGTTCGTGTGCACCTATTGCTGTGTAGTAAACAGTCGGTTCAAAATGATGTATTGCCATTGTATATCCTTTCCTACTTCCTGAAATGCTTTGTAAGTTCAATGTCCAATTCTGTATCTACACCATAATATACCATATCAACAGTGTTGCGTCTACAAGGGGTGTGTTGTTGTAGAAAGGATAATCAGAATTATGTCATTTAGCAAGGACATCACCCTACGAGTGTGTAAATATTTTGGCATTAACCATGTCATCTTTCTTGTCGGAGGGCTTTGATGAAGTTTAAGAAAATAGATCGGTAATTTCATTATGCATATTCGGAACATTCTAAGTGCCTTTCAGTCCCGCTGAATGCGCCAAATCAACGGTATGAACGCCATTTAGGCATTCCCCGTATGGCATTCAGCGGGACTGAATGCCATATTTCAAATGATAAAAAACATAAAAACAACACCTAAGTGGGAAAGTAACACATACCCATAATAACAGTGGGTTTATTTTGCTAAGAACTTTACACACCCTATGTTTAGCACAATTGACAAAACCTCTGAATGCTGTTATTATACCACACACAATACATGAGGTCAAGAGAGCGTGGTTTATGTCATTAAACGGATATACGACAATTCAATCCGAACACATTGAGTTGTTAGCATCAGAACTCGCAAAACGAGAGTTGCCAATAATTGACCAATTTGAGCCAATTGCCGATTTTGAAGAGTTACTCACCTTTTCTGAAGCACATCCCACACCAATTGAATTTGCTGAACAACATCCTGCATGGCGGCTTGAATCTGTGGCAGCACGCGTAATTGAGACAATCGCGCTCGCTGCGCATGAACCATTAAATGATATTGGATGGCGATCACTTGCCCGAATTCTGTTAGAGCATGTGGAATATCTCTGGACATATCCTGAAGCACCCACAGCACGTGAAAAATTGGCGGCTGCTAATGCGTTGACATTAGCAGGTAGCGTTTGTGCGATATTGCCACAATCCAAACTATGGTGCCTCGCGGGATTTGGACGTATTGCTGCAAATCTCGGTGAAGTAAATCCGAAATTATCAGATACGCATGTTATACAACCGATTGATGCAGCGTTTCTGCTTACCAATGCGTTAAACCTTCCAATTCTGGATTCCGCAGTTGAATACTATAACACGGTTCTGAACTGTGATTTCACAACTCAAAACAGATTTAAGTTTCCGCTAAGTAATGATATGTTCTTTCACTATCTAAATTTAGACTTTCCAGGATTGGAAAACGTCAAATCCGCTTTTTTAAAGGGAAACATAGCCTCAGCAAAATCGGCATATACAACATTTCGCACGGAAATTTTTAAAAATTCCCAAGATACCTCACATTTAGAACAAACAGATATATTTAACAACGCAAAATTGTCTCTTGAATGTTTGTTAAAATTGTCCATTTATCCAACACCCCCAATTTATGCAACTACAGAAATCGGTATTGCAGCATTTCTCTTCCCAGAATTTAAGTTCAGTGAGCAACTTCTCACGCTTGTCTCTCGTCGTTACAAGTGGATAATTAATGCGTTCTTCTATCCGGATGGTTTTCACAAAGACATATCACTGCGGTCTCAAGTAGAAGCAATTACCGATTTCACCAGATTTCTGCAAACTTATGATAAAGTGAAACACTCTTACCAATTTCACTGCACTGAACAGATTAGGGCATTCTTGGAGAAGCAGTTAGAAGTTTGTTTCTATATTCGTCAACCAGATTTGTCTTTCCCACCTGTTGGTGCTAATGTTCCTGATAATTTAAACTTTGATGAATTGTATAATATCAATAATTTTAATCCGAGAAATAGTAAGTCGCAGACATTATCCTACGCGCTACCTTATACTGGCTATTATATAATGAGAGATAGCTGGAAATCTGATGCACAATATCTACTTTTTGATAGCGGTCCGTTGGGAAAACCGGGTTATGAAGATAAATTGAGTTTTGTGTTGCACGCACATGGACGACAACTGATAGCACACGACCATAGAGATGAAAATAACGATTCTTCCAGCATAGCGAGCGAAAGACACAACGTTATTCTGATTGATGGGAAAAGGCAACCACCTGAACCGGGAATTGTCCCGGACCCTGATACACGGTGGATAACGACTTCTGAATTTGATTTTGTGGAAGGGTGGTACAAAACAGCCGACTACTATCATAAACGTTCTATCTTTTATGTTAAAGGGCAATACTTTATCTTACATGATCTTATTCTTGGAGACGGAAAACACTCATTGGAGCAGATTTTTCACCTTGATATCTGTAGTGAACAATTTACCGCACCACATATTGGACAGGCATGGACGCGAGAATCTGGGAATAGTAATATATTTATCGGTGCTGTTGATGCGACTAACCTTGACGTTAAGTTGAATGGCGATCTACTTACTTATTCAGTACAGCGTAAATTACCCGCAGTTTTAAATGTAGTACTATTTCCAATGAAACCTAATGTGGAACACTATCCCACGATTAATTCCGTTTCTGTGAATACTGATCCAGATGTATTAGCTACTAGTTTCACGGTCCAATCTAATGACGTAACAGATATATTTCTAATTTCTGATGATGGCTTTGCAGCGATGTCAACTTCGGAGACAGATGAAAAAGTTGAGTTTGTGGGAGAATATCTGTTTTTACGTGGAGATAAATTCGTGATGTTCAATGCGAAATACCTTAAAATAGGAACAAAAGTCCTTGCCGAATTAGATGAACCAGTTGAGCATTATATGAATATGGATTAAGTTTGTACTTTAGAGGACATATTAAACGGACAGGCGAAAATTGAGATTAATTTTGAAATCTGTTATACTATTTCACACGAACTTTAAAATCTTGTGAGGGCAAACTATAGAATATTTTCGTGGTATTGTAACTTGGATTGCTTCATTGGAATCAGGCGGACAATTACGCAAAATGAACATGAGTCAGGATTGATGATATTGTTAAGGACGCAATATAAATTTTGCTACTATCAAACGTCATATCATACTCACGTTAAAAGTTTATCGTAAAATTCTGATTAACCGTATTAGACAGAGGTTTGAACGATGGAGACTTACATATTCTCGCAACTCACAGAAGAAACACTCAAGGCACTTGTAACCTTGAACGAAAAGTATGTTGCTCCGGAAGTATGGGAAAAAATGCAAATAGCCCTCACTGCAGAGGAGTGCAGACAACTGGAAGAACTTAAATCAAAATTGCGTCACCGTCACCTACTCGTCATGAACGAAGCTACCCTCTGGGCACGCGCTATCTATCCGATGTTGATGCTTGCAGAACAGGGGAATGTCCAAGCGTGGAGTAGCGTTCCGCTGAAAGCCGTGTACCCTGCGTTTACATTGGAGGGTGATGCAGATGGTGCTCTCGCGCCTTCACTCGGTGGAAGGATCCAACCCCCATATCTGATTGTGCATGAGGCGAAGCGCGGTCTGCATGCACCGGATCCGTTGTACCAGCTCTGCGGTGAAATGCTCGCCGCAGCCTGGCTCAATTGGGAAAGAGCCCCTAATCCCAATCAAGAAATCTTCGGATGCTACACGGTCAATGACAGCTGGGTATTCATACGCGGTGTCGTCAGCGACACTGAAACCGAAAAACCAACTTTCACGATTGAATTTTCACCAGATTACAACGGCATTTTAGATGCAGCACAGATCGCTCAACTTCTGAAATATATCGTTGCGAAGCATTTGGAGGAAATAAATAATGGCTGAACAACACCACGAACTCGCTCACGTTTTTACCGATCCATCACAGACTGTTAATGATGCACGAGGTGGTGCCGCACGCGATCTCAACACACCATATACCTTTCCA
>JAPPMR010000029.1 GCA_028818995.1 Candidatus Poribacteria bacterium
TTGAGGTGAAAAGGACTTTGTAGTCTCGTCTCATCTTGTGCCTCCTCTATCATAAATGAGTAGGTTAAATATACTTGACAGACTACAGAAATAGGCGGGTGTTTGTACAGTTTTAGCTATTTCTGTAGAGGCCGCTGGTCTCTAAATATAAGTATTGACGCAATAATCGCTTACTAATAAAATAGAAACCAGCCTGTCAGATCACAGTTCTGGCAGTGCTTTGGCATCGGCAGTGGGTGTAATACACTGTCGGTGCATCCGGAAAACCGGAAAAGCACCTCTACCGTTAGAAATCCGAATAAATCGTGAATTTCTAACTTATACGAGGTATTATACAATTACTTTAATCTTTTGTCAATAAATTTTTGAAAATTATTGAAAGTCTGGGTTATTAAAGACTTATACTAAACCTTAAAATTGTGGCAGGGGCGGTTACAAAACGCGCCTACAAGATGTCGCGAGCGGGAGCTCGCTCCTACAGAGGAGAGCCAAACCCCTTTGTTATTCCACACGCCTATTTGGTATACTATACCTAAAAGGACATACACCCCGATGAAAAAAATATACCTTCCGCCCCTCCTAACACTGCTACTCCTTTCAACATTCCATATTCCCACGCTTTTCGCCCAATCTGTCGGCATACCCGACGGTGCTATCGCTCGGCTCGGCAAAGGACGTATCTACGATGTGAAATATGCCGAGGATGGCACACGACTTGCTGTCGCCACATCAGCAGGCGTTTGGATATACGATGCTATCACCTATAAAGCACTTGCGCTGCTAACAAAACACACGGTATCTATTGAGTGTATCGCCTTTAGTCCGGGTGGAAAAACCCTCGCCAGTGCCGACGAAAAAGGCTTCATCCATCTGTGGGACACAGAAACGGGCAAACATAAACGCGCACTAAAGAATCATATCGGTATCATCAGCATCGCCTACAGTTCGGATGGCGGCACGCTCGCAACGGGGGACAGATCGGGCACCATCCTTTTACGGAACATGTGGAATAGAGGCACTATTAAAAAACGTATTCATAAAGGACCTGGTTATATATACAGTCTCGCTTTTAGTCCGCAAGGTGCTTCACTGGCAAGTGGGAACGGGGACGGCACCGTCACTTTATGGGATGCAGAGACAGGCGAACTCAACGCAACACTCAACAGACACACATCTTATGTTTATAGTGTCGCTTTTAGTCCGGATGGCAAAACGTTGGTAAGCGGCAGCGCGGACAAGACCGTCCGACTGTGGGATGCGGAGACAGGCGAACTGCAACGAGCATTCATTAAAGATATAGATAGAACTCGCAGCGTGAGTTTCAGTCCGGATGGCAGTCTATTCGCCGCAGGTGATGATACGGGAACTGTTCATCTGTTTCATGCAGGCACAGGTGAACGCACGCAAACACTCAAAGGGCATACCGACCAAGTGCTAACGACCGCCTTTAGCACAGACCTTCGGACGATCGCGAGTGGTAGTCGGGACGGGAGCATCCGTATTTGGGAGGTCGCCTCCGGTGAAAATGGACACACATTTGCCGAACATTATGGGGATTTCAGCTGTTTTGCCGTCAGTGCAGATGGCAGAACAATCGTCAGTGTCGGTAGGGATCGGAACGTTTGTTTATGGGATGCAACATCGGGCAAACTACAGAAGATAATTAACAGAAAAGGTGTCAGTCATGTCATTGATATTGCCCTTAGTGCAGATGGGAAAACTATTGTTTTTGATGGGTATGGAGGGGTCGGATTATGGGATACGGAAACTGGCACGCTAAAGAAAACACTCAAATGGTTTTTCGGTGATCTCTGGAGTGTCGCCTTTAGTCCGGATGGCAGAACTATCGCAGGTGGCAACAATACAAAGACTCTCTATGTGTGGGATGCCGACACAGGTGATCAAAAACACGTGATCAATGAACACAAGGCGAATGTCATAGATGTTGCGTTTAGTCCGAATAGTAAAACTATCGTCAGTGGTGGGCAGGATCGCACTGTCCGGCTGTGGGACACGGAGACAGGCGAACAGAAGAAAGTTATCAATATACCGGAAAATAGTGTGTTTAATGTTGCGTTTAGTCCGGATGGAAAGACGTTCACGACTGTGAATTACACCGATAAAATCTATCTGTGGGATGTGGAAACAGGCGCGCAGAAAGGTGTACTTGAAGGACATGAGCAGCATGTTACAGCCATCGTTTTTAGTCCGGATGGAAAAATGCTTGCCACGGGCAATCAGCGCGGGGTTGTCAATATTTTAGATGTTCGCACAGGCAGGTTGCTCCAGACCTTTGCCGGACATGTCAATAGGGTTGATAGGGTTGCGTTTGTGTCGGATGGGAGCGCATTGGCAAGTATGAGCGATGATGACGGTATCTTGTATCTGTGGGATGTTGCTATTTCTGAATAACATTATTTCGTAGGTCGGGTAGAGCAACGCGACACCCATAGGTGTCAACTTAAGCAATTTTCAAACATGGAAAACCCTCTTGAGCCCCGTAGGGGCGGTATGTTTATAGATATGAGATGTCCATATGTCTTAGTCCCGTAGGGACGATATGTGGTATTCCAACGACATATTTTCTACATATCGTCCCTACGGGACTAAAGAGGTGTTGTTCGACGTCTTTCTATAAACATATCGTCCCTACGGGACTAAATATAACGAATCTCCATAATCATGCGTATTTAGAGGTGTTCACAATAACATAGATTTTCTTAAATTGACGCCTATGGGTGTCGTTCCCGAAACCCGACCTACAAGAGTGAGTATATGTGTATAAAATGAAAACCTCAATTAAATCACATATTTTAAGCGATTACTCTTCATTCTTCATAATTACATCCAATATTTCATCAAGTGTTGATTCGACACAATCGTGCTCTATAAGATGGAAAGGGGTTCCGTTTTCTTTAGCCTCTATATGTGCGTTGAGTATACACAAGAAGTATTCTGTAGGCTGTAATACATATTTTGCCCTCAAATACGCAATATATTCATCTTTATCTGCATCTGTGACGACACGAAATCCGCCAAATCGCATCCTCTTATCACCTTCAACAACGGTATGAACCTCTGGAATATCCCCGTGCTGTCTAATTAACCTTCTCGTGGCAATCTCTACATAAAGGTCTGGATCATCCGTATTCAGTAATATTTCATCTTCCTGCAATGTTCTTAGTGTCCTTTGTAGTGTGCTAAGATTTTGCGGATCAGGCCATAACAGATATGTTGCTGTGAGCCTTAATATCAAATCTTCAGAGGATGTTTCCATCGGTTTGCCGTTGGACAATAACGCCAATCTATAAAACTGTGCTTCTATATGAACCGCGGGGATATCACCATATTTTTGCAAAAGCATCGCATAGTAATATTTCGCATGTAATTCGGGGTTTTCCTCATCATACCAATTATGAGGGAATCTCAGCTTTAAAAGTTCCTCAACTTGTTCAGCCGTAGGTTTGTATAGCACTTCGCTGTTTTCATAATAGTTTTCGGGGATTTCTGGGATTTCAATGGGGGCAAGCGGTTTTGGATCTTCTTCCACATCGCCACAACCTGTAATCGTTAGCACTGTCAATAACAATAATATGCACACAGTGAAATATCTCATTTTACCTTCCATTTGTGGATTGCCTGTGTTAGTACTTACTGTGTTCTTGGGTCAAGCTACTGTTAAGTTTGTGCTTCAATATATTTTATTTGTTCATTTAATTTCAATTCAATATCTTTTTTCACCTTATAGTGGAATTCTAAAATTAACTTTACTGATGAAGTGTGAATCAACCCTGAATGCGCGTGGTAGAATGCGCGTATGGCATTCTACCACGCGTATTCGTCTTTAGGCATTCCCCGCCTCGCCAGCAGAGGTGACCACCTGCCTTGTGTGGACAGAAATTACCGAATTAATAAATTAATCTTCATCAAAACGCGCCTACACAGTTTTCGTGGGATGGGGCGTTGGATACCTCTTTTCATCGGTGTTGATCCACCTTGTCGATATACACCTCAGCACCTGCTGCACTCGTTTTGAGGCGATACTCGTATCCGCGTGTGAGCGTCACAACAATTGTATCCCCTGCTGCTGTGAGTTCAATATCCTCTCCATCAAATTTGGCGTTGACCCATCCCGATTCTGGCTTGATGTTTTGTGTTGGCACGCGTTGTTGTAGTTTCACTGGTTGTGCATTTGTGCCATACACCGCACAAAACATTTGAAAATCACCTTCCCAGCGTTCGTCAAGGATCGCGTCAGTCGGTGTTTTGGTCTGTGTTCTCGCTAAGATTTTCTTTGCCATCCGTCTACTCCTTTTTTTTGTGGCTTTCAGCAGTCGGCTATCGGCTTTCAGCGGAAGAGGCATCTGGTTCAGACTGCCCCTCTTACTGACTGCCGACCACTGACGGCTGATGGCTATAATAGTATATCTGATGGGGAATGGGTATCTAAAATCCAATCGGGGTGATGAACAATATATTTCCAATAGATACGCAATAAGTTTGTGGGGAAATGGATTTTGGCTATCGGAAACCATCAGTTGTCGGGTGTCGTCCACTCTACCCGACCTACAGGCTGATGGCTGACCGCCAAATTATAGCATTCCGTTAAGTTATGTCAGATTTGTTACGCAAAACGTCATGAAACCAGACATGAATAATTTAACTTAGAGTTAAAAAATGTAAATAGGAAATGTTAGCAATTGAATCGGTTTCTGAAAATATATCGCACTTACAAAACACGCCAACAAGAGAATATCTCACGCTACAAACAAAAGGATACATCTGTACCCATCCGCCAAAAAATAACGTTAAACACGTATACATGTTTATTTGTATACAATTATACATGTATACACCTAAGAAAGTTGGCACACAATGAAAATAATCGCGATATTGTCGGGAAAAGGTGGAGCAGGTAAAACAACGCTGGCAGTACATCTCGGTGTCGCCGCAGAAAACGATGGACACACAACCGCAATCATCGACCTCGACCCGCAGGCAAGCGCACTCACCTGGAAAGATAATAGAGAAAAGGATACACCAGTGGTGGTCTCCGCGCAAGCCTCACGCCTACCACAACTCCTCAAAGCCGCAGAGGAGAGCGGTGCCGACACCGTTTTTATTGATACTGCCCCACATTCAGAAGCTACCAGCCTCGCCGCTGCACGTAACGCCGAACTTTTATTGATACCGTGCCGTCCGGCTATTCTTGACCTACACGCTATCGGGGCAACGGTGGAAATCGCTCGGCTTGCCGGTGTGCCAGCGATCGTTGTCCTCAACGCAGTGCCAGCCCGCAGCACGCTCGCTGACGAAGCAAGAGCGGCTATTGATACTTATGATATTACAACGGCACCATGCCAACTCGGACAACGTATCGCTTTTGTGCATTCACTCACAGCCGGACTCACCGCACAAGAATATGAACCGAAGGGTAAAGCAGCGAAGGAGATAGATACGCTTTACAAATATATCGCAAAACAGATATAGGGAAAACCCGATTTTCTTGTAGGAGGGAACTCCGATTCCCGACTACCCATCGCGATTCGGAGATCGCTCCTACACAGAACTTAAAATCGCAAAACAGATATAGGAGAATAAAATGGCAAGAAAACCGAGTCTCACAGAAGCATTGAACAGTGCAGGAAAAAACGAAGATAAACCGACCAAACATGATACATCGCAGAAAACGAAATCGGAAAAATCGTCCGGCTCCTCGCGCATCGGTAAAAAACTGATCGCGGGACACTTTGACCCCGATGTGCATCGTCAACTGAAGCAGCTATCGGTGAATGCAGATACCAGCATTCAAGCCCTATTGGCTGAGGCACTTGACGATCTGTTTCAAAAGCATGGATTGCAGAAGTAGCCAGTGTGTAGCGGTTCTCTCAATCATCCACACGGTAGGCGCGCTTTGTAACCGCGCCTTTTTTGTCTGAATCGCGGATTACACCAAATCAACGCCACATGCGCTTTTTGGCGTTTGGCGGATGACGCGGAAAAACGCGGATTAGGTTTTCTCACGTCTACAGGTGTATACATGTCCAAATCAACGCTGAATACGCCTATGGTATTCAGCGGGTGTCGCTTCGCTCTACCCGACCTACAGGCTGGCTGTAGGAGCGATCTCCGAATCGCGACCCTTATTCAGTCGGGAATCGGAGTTCCCTCCTACAATATAATTAATTGGGAGAAACTCTACAATTAAATGGCTCTGCAGCTTGTCCTACAAAATAGAAATATATTATCAGAAATAGTATAATGAAGCATAATAGGGAGGTTCGAACATGTTTAGACACTTCGCGATACTTTTCTCGGTATGCTTATTAACGGTTGGCGGTTTGACTGGTTGTGCCAAACCTTCTCTACCTGAAATCGGGGCGATCACTGAAGTTCATGGTTCACCGCACATTGTACAGGATAATGTTTGCTATTATTTGGGACCTTGGGGACCTGGTGCAACAGTCCTCAAGATTTACTACGAGGAAACGGCTAAACCACTTAAGTCGAATCTCCCAGGATTCAAATACATAGAAGGTGGTGATCCTTACTTTCAACGGATTACATCAATTGAGTCCGAATATATAGAAGAAGATAGGCTTCACTTTTATATCCCTCTTTTGATCGAAAGCCTGAAGGATACAACGCAAGGTGGTAAAGGTATGCGTGCCTTGTCCAGACTTTATGGCATAATAAGTATAGAGTTTCCGAATGGTTATGGCGACTATTATATGCATCCTACAAAGGATAAATATACGGGAACACCTTTTGAACGTGATAGCAATAACCGTTATCCTGAATTAGACGAAACAACCTATAACAAATGGAAAGCGTGGTGGGAAACTGAAGGTCACACCGCGTTTCCGTGATGCCACCTACTTGTAAACATAAGCCGAGTTTTTTTGATTTTATAAAAGATGCAGTGTGCGCGTGTGCACGCTGCGTTGATCCCTCCTACTGACAACCGACAACAGATAACTGAAGGGGCTTCTGTAACAATCCCAAGCATTATGAAGTTTAAATAAATATTTCGGTAAGGGGCGAGGTTAGGAAGCAATCAACGGTATGAATCATGGCGAATACCAAAAGCGCATTCGTCTTTAGGCATTCCCCGCCTCGCCAGCGGTGATGGTGTAGGGTTTGTTGTTCATTGAAATGTGAACATATTTTCGGATTTTACTATAACATGTAACTATAATCATGAGACTCTTATGAGGAGGCAATCCATGAAAGCCCGATTGTTCACGGTCACACTATTATTTGTTATATGTTTCTGCGGATGTTCCAAAACCCAAATGTTCAGAAATGAATTTGTCAATGTCTTCGGTTATCCACATATTGATCACGGAGACACTATTTACTATTTAGGGCATTTTCATACAGATCCACATGTTATGAAAATCACTCTTAAAAATGGTGTTGTTACAAAGCAACAAATTTTTAAGATAACACACAATGATTTAGGGCACTACGTACCACAATTGATTGAGATGTTAGCGTATGGGAAGGACAACAGAGCTGTCCGTGCCCATAGATGGCTTACAACGACGATGCGTCTGAATTTCCCAAACGGATATGGTGAATTTTATATGCATCCAACCCAAGACGGATGGACAAACACGCCATTCGCACGAAACGTAAACTTAGATGACACCACGTATTCCAAGTGGAAACAGTGGTGGGATACTGAAGGGCACACTTGGTATCCTAAAAAGGATTAAGTTTTTACACAATTTAGCGCACAACAACGATCCTAACCCATAATGTAGGCGCGTTTTGTAACCGCGCCTTTTTTGTCTGAATCACGGATTACACCAAATCAACGCCAAATGCGCTTTTTGGCATTTGGCGGATGACGCGGAAAAACGCGGATTAGGTTTTCTCACATCTAAGCGTTTCTGAAAAAGTCTTACAGACAAGTATGCCGTAATCATAACAAAAAGCATCTGATATGCAAAGTCAATAATCCGCGTTATCTGTGTAATCCGATAAATCCGAGATTCAGACAGCAAAAAGGCGCGCTTAGGAAAGCACGCTTACCGTTGGAGTGTGATGACGTGATTAGAAACCGCGCCTACAAACTGATCGCTGATAACTGAAAACTGACGACTATTCAAACAACAATATCGTCTTCTTTGAGTTCCAACTGCAGCACAGAACCGAGCGCACGGATGCGGCGGATCTGCAGTTCCATCCCATCTGCACGGCGGATAATATCGCCTTCCGATATATCAGCGTTCGGCACTTCCAACAACGCTGCCCATTCCATATCTGAAATCCCAACACCGTCAACAATCTCCACGATGTCTGTCTGCGGAACAACCATACAGACAACATTGGCAGTAATAATCGTCTCGGTGCCGTGTTCAAATGCGGATTTGCGGACGATGGTGACCGTCTCTTTGAGTTGTGGTGGTATTCTAAATCGCATAGTATTTCCTACCCAACGGTAGGTTCGGTTTCCCAACCGAACCATACACGAGAGCCCAGTGCGGTTAGAAACCGCACCTACCAGGGGTGTTCAGACTACCCCCTCCGAGAAATGGGGCATACTGCCGAGTCATCACGCCGCTTCGTCCCGACTGCACCGAACGGGTTTAGCCGCGTTCTACCTGCTCCGACTGGTGACCCTGGTGGTCTTCCACCTGGCGTAGGGGGTGTCCCATTCGAATCAGCGTTTGTCTTGACATCGTTGATTTTGCTGTCTACTTGAGACAGATGAAACTCTCGTTTTTCTTTCCAGTCAATCCGTTGCACCTCGGTAGAGACCTGTAGTCCCATCTGCCGTAGCAGTTGCGGTGCAGTGAGGCATAACAGAGCGGCGCATTCATGCATCATCGCTAAGATTGCATCTTCGCGCGCTTCACCCGTGAGCGCGTCAACGTCAATACCATCTGCAGCGAGCCGCCGCCGCACCTCTCTTTCTGCCGCCGGCACAAACGGCAATTGTGATAGATACTGATTTGAAATGTGCACGTTCGTAATATCTGGCGCAATTAACCCTCGAATCCCATCATAGTAGTCGTTTTTTAACACCTTTATTGACACCTTTTTTGCCATCTGTTTCTCCTTTTTTGGGCTGTCGGCTTTATCTCTTCTTGTAGGAGCGAGCTCCAGCTCGCGACCCGTTTATGTGAATATGTCGCGAGGTAGACCTCGCTCCTACAAGGATATAGTATATGTGAAAGAGGGGATATGTCTGAAAGGAATTGAGGGGTGTGAACAATATATTTCCAATAGATACGCAATAGGTTTGCGGGGAAATGGCGGTTGGCTGTCGGCTGTCAGCAGTCAGTGGTCAGTTGTCGGTTTTGTCGGCGCGTTCCGCGCAAAAAATAAAGGGACACGGTAAAATCTGTTTAATCGTCAAAAATTGCCTCAATTTTATTAAAATCCTACAAATTTTGCTAAAATCACCTTGAAATTTACATTTTTTGCTTGCTTTATAAAAAAAAACATGATAAACTATTACTATATAGTCATAATATATTATCTATTATGTTATTGACTTAAAATTAATTATTTGTAAGACAATGTGATAATACTTGGTTTAAATGCTCAAAGGCGTGTCATCAACAAAAGGAGGTCTAAAATGATACGTGATTTTTGGACGAACAAATGGGTTCTGGGTGGCGTTGGCTTTCTGATAGTGCTATCTATTGCGTGTGTGTTGTGGTATCAGCACGATATCGCACCTGAGAAAAAAGCAGCGGCTGAGGCAGAAGAGATGCTGCGCCAATCACAAATAGCGAAAAAGGTTGCCGATACGGATACTGAGGCGGTAAAAGCATCCGATGTCCTTGTGGAAAGCAATACGCTAACTGCAGAGAAACCTATAACCGAAGCTGCTGCTGAAGTGGTGAAAGACACTGATCCTGACAAAACCTCTGTGAACATGGCACAGGTGATACAGGAAAAAGATAGCACTGAAGAAGTGCGCATCTCTCCTTACGGATTCGGGCCTTATCCAGATCTTCCTCCAGGTTTTCCCGAAGACTACTGGGACAAAAGGAGTGGAAACAAAGACAACGAATTGCTTGCTCGCGTTCGAATAAAACTTGTAGAACAGGGTAAAAATGTAACGGGCGCGGGTATGTTAAATGGGTTAGTTTATCCCACTATTCCCGGTACGATCTATGTGGAATGGAGATGGGACGAAGTAGAAAAAGAGAGATATGTTGGCCTTATGATGGGCGATCCTTTTGTAATTAATAGTATACGAGGGGACTCGCTGGATCAAAGATTTAGAGAAAAAGATATACCTATAGGTATTGAAGTAATTAATTATCTTAATGGAGGAATTGATCCGTATCAATTCCTCGGTCTAAAGGAGTAATTGTAATGAAAGGATTGACGTTTTTTCTAATTTTCCCGATGTTAGTAATGTTCTCCATTTGTGTTTTTGCCATGAATCGTATTGTAAAAAAAGAAGCTCCCTTTGGTCTTGACCGAGGATCGTACCGAGTCGCAGCAGATCACGAGCCAGCAGGAAATAACGCATTAATAGGTTCGTCTGCTTATACGCATTCTCAACGGATTGTCACGGATGATGTACAGTATCCAACTATTAGAATTAATGACTACGCAAGTGCTTCAATTTCGTCTTTAAGTAGATGGAACGTAGGAACATTCAATTTAGATGTTGAAGTTCCGCGTAAAGCAGCAACATACTCTAATTTTGGGTACGATGGAATTTATTCCTTTTATGACTATAAAGAAATTACAAGAGATATATGGATGGGCAGCCCTAACTTAGAGGCGTGTAAAGCAACCGCTAAGATGAAAGAGAATACTGGTATTTCGTGTGAAGCCAAGATACCATGGTAACCACGGATAATTGTACCAAGAAGAATCCGATTACATTAGGCAGGTATCCTTTTGGTTACCTGCCTATTTTCATCAAACCGCGCCATCTTTCGTTGTTGTAGGAGCGATCTCCGAATCGCGACACGTTAGTCAGTCGGGAATCCAAACCAAGAAATCAACGCTACAAATGCCTAAACGTCATTCATACCGTTGATTTCTTCCTAACCTCGCCTAATTGTCTGAACCAAGATTTATAGAATGTATAGATTTGCCGAAAATAATCAACACGTGTTAAAATTTGTTTATTCGCTAAAAAATCGCCTCATTTTCCTCAAATTTCTACGAATTTCCATCTTTTTTCAATTTTTTTTACGGTTTGCACCCTTTACGGTTTAACACTGTGTCTTTAATTATAAAGGGTATCATATAGTTTGTTTGAGAAATCCATGTCAATAGACACGTCACAAACAAATATATGAGAAACAAAAGGAGGTTTCTGATGTATCGTGATATTCTTACCAATAAATGGGTTCTCGGTGGCGTTGGCTTTCTGATAGTGCTATCTATTGCGTGTGTGTTGTGGTATCAGCACGATATCGCACCACATAGAAAAGCGGCTGCTGAGGCTGAGGAAGTTGCACGTCAATGGGAAGAAAACCAGCAGGCGAAACAGAAAGCAGTAAGGGAGACCGAAACAACGTCACCTCAAGCCCCTGCGAAAAACACATCTGCAGCGGCACTCAACCCGTCGGGACTCCCGCAGATTGGGGAGATTGTGGATGGCAGAATCTTTTTAGGAACCGAACCGCCATCACCAGAACTCCTGGCACAATTCGGTGTGCGGCCTCCCACACAAGATGAGATTATCTCTCCGTACGGTTTCGGGCCCTACCCCGAATTACCGGAAGGGTTCGGACCCATTACATGGCCACGCAAAAGTGCTGATTCAGAGTTGAGAATACGTGTTAAGATAAAACTCCTGAAACAAGGTGTCCCTGTTAAAGGATCGGTGATGAGTGATGGTTTAGTATATCCTATCCTCAAAGGTGTCCGCTATGTGAGATGGGGGGAGACGTCCGACGGTAGACAATACCTTCGTGAAACACTTGGACACCCCGATGATAACGAGTACATCAAAACTGTGGCAGACGCAAAATTCGCAACCTGGGAAAGTGTTACACCCGCAGACTTCCCGGGAATACAAATTATACCCATGGAAGAAGGGGGGATAGACCCCTATACCTTCCTCAATTTACCCAAATAAGGAGAATAATGATGAAACGTTTTCTGATTTTTATGATGGTCTTTATTATGCTCGGTGGTGCGATGACAGCCATCTGGGCGGATCAACGCACCAGAAACGTCAACAAGGATTGGGGCACCTGCTCTTCAACCGAGTCGGACGATCCCTTATCGGCTGATGGTTCCATCACAGTAGATGTAGACGCGCCGGGCGAAGGCAAAAATTTGATTGATAAAGCAAAGAGCAGGGTAGAGACAATCCTTAAGGGATACGGCATACAATATGAAGGGTCCTCCAGCGTCTCTGGGACAGCCCCTAACGATGATTACGAAGGCGAATCTGAGGTCTATGCCTGGGTCCCAAACGATGAAGATCACAAACCGCGTAAAAGATGGCAGACAGAAGTAAGCAGGAGCGCAAGTGTCTCAGATAGACAGAAACTACCCAAAGATCATAACTGGGGCGATGTAGATGCAAATGACGAATTGTCCTCCTGCACCGCGTGGGGCGATGTAGATGGATCCAGTCCTGAAATACCCGGTGAGTGGGTCCTCGTAGAAGGACCTTCGGAAGTGTCTGGGTCTGAAATCGCATATTGGTTAGAGTGGCGAGATGGACGGGAAGCACTATCTCACCGTGCTTATGGAAATGCTTGGAACTTCGCCGATCCAGCACAACACAATGCAGAACACAATTGATCTGTCAACTTGAGAATCTACATACATTCACAGGCAGGTATCCGTTCCGGGTATCTGCCTCTTCTTTTTACTTAATTAACTTTTATCAAACCGCGCCATCTTTCGTTGTTGTAGGAGCGATCTCCGAATCGCGACACGTTAGTCAGTCGGGAATCCAAACCAAGAAATCAACGCTACAAATGCCTAAACGTCATTCATACCGTTGATTTCTTAATTGGCGTTTTGGAAACACGCTTTGCTAACGTCTGAATCGCAGATTACACGGATTACACAGATTATCCCTATCGGACGCTGATACACACATCCAAGAAAAATAAACAGAAGATGTATACACGTATACATGTATACATCTCTGTCCGCCATCTTGTGAAGGACGATTTGGAACGCCAAACATATAGTCCGCGTCTATCTGCGTAATCCGATAAATCCGCGATTCTGAAAACACGGCGCGGTTTGTGAACGTGCCTACCACAAGGCGATTGTATACACGTATAATTGTATACACGTATACATGTCGGGTGTCGCTGCGCTCTACCCATAGGCGTAAACTTAAGGAAATCACCTCTTGTTGGAGGGGTTTCTAACCCCGATATTTCAAGATGCAAGCAGTTAAATCGGGGTTGAAAACCCCTCCAACAATGGGATATATTCTTAACTAAACGATGTTGAGATCGGTATCGGCAGCTTGTGCGTTGAGGTCAACGATATAGATCGCTTTCTTCGGTTGATACGAAATCCAACCCCAAATCTCAGAGCAGACAATATATTCAACCTGCTTGAGCATATCCCGCGTGGTTTCAATGATGTCCGTGTTCATCTGCGACACATATTCAACCGCTTTGCGTTTGTCGTAGACGACCATAGCGTTATGTTTTGCACCGTCCGTGCCGACCTGAATTCTCTCTTCAAGATAGTCGTGCCATCCGATACGGATACCTTGTGAGAGTTGATTCATCACGGCATACTGCCCACCGAACCCACTGGAAACAGCGTTTTGACGTTCTACCATTGAGGTTAGCATCACATTGGTATCGCCTATTTTTGCCAACTGCAGATTGGTAATGTCTTGGTCAACACCGATAACGGATGTCATCATATAGCCGCGCTTGAATTTCTTTTGCAGATTCAGCCACGCTTCAGCCGTGATCTTACCCGCTGTGGCAGTAGCGTCTAAATCCACAAGTTTGATGATGTTACCGCCGAGATTGTTACCACCAGCCCCTTTGAGCATCACCTCAAGCCCTTCGTCTACCTTTGCTACGATGCGCTGCACAGCGATCTGTTCAACGTGTTCCACCGCTTTGTCAATGAATTCAACTTCGCGGAGATGTTCGTAAGTGAAAGGTATTGCGAGCATCCGTTTTTTGAGTTGGATCGGGCGTTCAGAGGTATCAAAGGATGCCATCGGTGGGTCGGCAGCGGCGGAGCGGCGTTCTTCGCGGAAAGCATTCTCATCGTATTTCAGGATAGTTGCGCGATAGTCGGTTTTGCCGGTATCTGCCATGCGGGTGGTGAGTTCTTCCAGTGCGATGTCCACCTCCACATCCTGATCCCAATGCGCCAACGCATCGTAATAAGGTGTGAGCGTTGCGCCGGGTGGTGTGTCGTGGATACCTTGGAAAGTGCCAGCGCGTTCCCATCGGGTGCGGCGTTCTTCGCGCCGTGCTGCCCCTTCTAACTGCGGTCTGTAGGAGATGCTACGATACGCGTTCAGGCACATCTCTTTGAGTGCAAATTCTTTGGCAGGGTCGCCGATGACATCTTCGCATCTTGTGGGCCAAATACCGGCTGCGGGGTTGCATGTTGTCGTCATATTGAGGTCTTCAAGGACAACCTCCATCGCAGACAACCGCACATCGTCCGCACCGAGTTCTTCATCTTTTTCTGGGTCGTATTGTGAGTCGAGATAGGCAGAAAACGGCATACCTGCCTCTGCGGCTTCCTCCGCGAGTGCGGTGCGTTGGTTGTGATACCTATCTATGAGTTCTCTTGTTGTGAGTAAAGGCATTCTATTTCTCCTTCTTGTAGCGCAAACTTTCAGTTTGCGTAGCATAACGGCACAAACTAAAAGTTTGTGCTACAAAACGTTGTTATTGGCTTTCAGTTCCTCTTGTAGGAGGCGTTTTCAACGCCGATAATATAGATAATATATCGGGCTTACAAGGTTTCCCTCCAACAAGAAGGGTTGCCATAGAAATAGTATATCTGAAGGCGGGCAGGTATCTGAAACGAAACGGACGGTGAGAACAATAGAATTCCAATAGATACGCAATAGGTTTGCGGGGAAATGGCGGTTGGCTATCGGCAATCAGCGGTCAGTTGTCAGTGGTAGATGGGTTTTGTAAACGCGCTGTTATTGTCTGAACCAGGATCATACATTTGCAGAAGATAAGCGACACGTGTTAGAATCTGGATAACTGCTAAAAATTCCCCAAATTTATCTGAATTTGCCGTTTTTCTTTCATTTTTTTTCAAAAAGTGCAATTTTTCAACTCAAAATTGTGTCTATATATTGTGAAAGGTATCATATATTCTGTTTGAGCAATTCATGTCAACAGGCGTATGTTAAATAAAAGGAGGTTTCTGATGTATCGTGATATTTTTACGAACAAATGGGTTTTGGGTGGCGTTGGCTTTCTGATAGTGCTATCTATTGCGTGTGTGCTGTGGTATCAGCACGATACCGCACCCTACAGAAAAGCGGCAGCCGAGGCAGAAGAACTGCTACGCCAATCGGAACTTTCTAAGGAGTCCGAGAAAAAAAATGAGACGGAACCAGCATCTAAACCTATTGTGGAAAGCGAGGCGAAAACAACCGTACATCAATATACAGGACGAGAGGATAAACATTTGAACATTCCACCAAGCAACACTGATGCGTGGATACAAAGTCGCTCCCAACGTGATCCACAAACCACAATTTATGATGAAGAGGACTTGATTGAAGCAGCCCAAAATACAAACGATCCAATAGTTCAGGCAGAACTCCTTCACGCCCAACTCATAAAAACATTTGGAGACCGTCCTGAAGTTCATACCATCAGGCAATACCAAATAGATACCGCCAATGGAATACCTTCGAACGTAGACAAACAAATTGAGTATCTTGAAGCACATTATGCACTTTTCAAAGATGAAAGTTTTCTACAGGCGATTGAAGAAATACGACAATCCCAAAAAGACGGTGTAACAATTATTTTTAAATGAAAGGAGATCTTAATGAAAACCTATCTACCATACCTTGCGTTATTTCCGCTTTTCTTTTTATTTATCAGTTGTGCGGAAACAGAAGATGTCAAAATGGGAGACACAGATGGAGCAGACCTACTGCTGCGTATTGAATCCCTTGTTGAACAACTTGAGAATTTGGAAATAGGAGTTCCCGAAGACTGGGAACAGACGAGAGACCCGGTTGAACGCGCTGCTTACGCCCGGTTCATGTTTAGCACAGGGATAATACCGATTTCCTTAGATCTCAGCGACATCAACCCATATCTAAATGATAGATTTATCCTATCTGAATACTATCCAAATGATAGAATTATCCAAACTGAATACTATCGGGTAGTACTCATCAAGCGATTCGGAGACATCCCACAGGTGCATACCCTCGCAGATTATACCCTCAAAGTGTTACTGGGTATCCTTTCAACAGACACGGAACTGAATGCCGTTGTGAAGGCACATGCATTCCTATTCCCAGATAGCCCAAAGCTGGTAGTTGATGACGGAGAGATACACAATCTTCAGCAGAGAACACGCACTGAGGAGCTACTTGCAGTGGCAAAGCTCCGAAAAGAAGACCCGCAGAAATGGGTAGACCACAATCGCGCACAACTTATCAAGGAACACGGAGATACACCGGACGTTCGCATGATTACAGACTTTATGGAGAAAATTGAATTGGGGCATCCAATAACCGAGGCAGAATATGAAACGTATCTCGCCAAACTTGAAGAACTCCAACCAGGGTGGCTCACACGAGATCAAAACTACGTAAAACTTGAAGCCAAAGATCAACTCGGTATTTGGATGCGAGATTTAGAACGGTGTACCCTTGAGTCGTATCGTTTGGCAAAAGCGAACGGCACCCCGTTCGATATGATCCTCTCGGATCTCAACGAGGAACACCCGCTTTGTCAGTCAGTAAAGCGCGGTGCAATTATAACATCTATTAACAACATAGGAAACAAATAAAGGCAAAACATTTATCAATGGGATAGGTGTCGTCTTTATTCATTCCTCATTTCTAAAGGAGAATCAACCATGTTTAAACATGTAAAAAATCACACAATTACGAGTCTTCTTGTATTTGTGTTTGTATTTACTTGCGTAACCGCGTCGTTTGTCATAATTGAGACAGCACACGCAGATAACAATATCGTCTATAAACACATAGAAATTACATATTACCACTGCACAACAGCAGAATTTGGTGGAACCCCTATTTATTCAAAATGTGTAACGAGGGAAGATGGGATGGAAGATGATGATCATCCAGAAGACACTAAAGAGGAAATATGGGGGCCCAAACCTGTGTATGAGTGAAGATGGTGGCCGTGGCCTCCACACAGGGTCCTTATAGGGTATAAGGACGAACTTTTGGCAGTGATACCCGTGCATACAGATCACGAGTATACAATTATCTGGGATCCAACTGTAATAATTCGAAAAACATGGCCAACACATTGGAAGTGCCGCTAACAACGGGATTCCACTTGTTTAGTGTTTGACTTGTTCGGCGTTCAGTGTAAACTTAAACCTATCGGCAGGTAACCTATGCGTTACCTGCCTATTTCTTTTGCTGTGCGCTGGTTGTGGCACCTCTTTGTAGCGCAAACTAAAAGTTTATGCTACAAATGTCCTATTTTCACATCCCACAAGGTTTTTTACAGAATTTTGAAAAAAAATGCAATTTGCTATTAACTTTTTCTGTTTAAGGTATATATAGTACATAAAAGAAGGAAGTGTAACATGTATCGTGATATTCTGACGAACAGATGGGTTCTCGGTGGCGTTGGCTTTCTGATACTGCTATCTATTGCGTGTGTATTGTGGTATCAGCACGATATCGCAGATGAGAAAAAAGCAGCTGCGGATGCTGAGGAACTGCTACGCCAATCGGAGATAGCCAAAAAGGTTGCCAATACGGATAGCGATATGGAACAAGCTGATGATGTGTCTTCTGTGGAAAGCGAAACGCCAACTGCAGAAAAACCAACTAACAGGGCTCCTGGTGCGGTCACGAACACAAGTACCAGTAGACAAGCGTCACCCGTTACTGCAAAATCACAGGAAACGGAAAATGCTGAAGAAGTAAGAGTGTCGCCTCACGGTTTCGGACCGTATCCAGAGATACCAACCCAGTATCGCGATTTAGATGGTGTTGAGGATATATGGGGATTTTATGAAAAACTCGCTGAAACGGATCCTGATGCGGCGAGGACGAATGAATTAGGTGAACGCGTATTAGTAAAACTTTGGGAACAAGGTTTACGCCCTACTGGTGGAAAACATAAAAATGGTATGTTCTATCCAGATTATCCCAACACAGTTTATGTCACTTGGGAAGAAGAACGGCTTGAAGATGGCACCGTGGAACGCTACCCAACTGCAGTAGGTGGAGATCCCGCTTTTGCACCTTATGAGGAAGCGTTTATAGAAAGTGATGGAGAAATATTTCCATCCAATTTTACAATGTTAAATCACAAAAAAGATG
>JAPPMR010000600.1 GCA_028818995.1 Candidatus Poribacteria bacterium
AACCAGAAGCCTAGTCAATGGGCATGGACATTGGCAGGGGCACTAATTTCCCTTTTGATACCTGTACTTTATAGATTTATGGCAGAAGGAGGGGCAACGGAGGATTAATAACGATGTCAAAGAAGTATATTGTGCAGGTATCTGCCCTTTCAAAAACGTACGCAGGGGATAATACAGCACCCACCGAGGCACTCCAGAACATTCATTTAGATGTAGCCGAGGGTGAGATCGTCTGCATCGTTGGCAAGAGTGGCTGCGGAAAGACGACCCTGCTTAATATTATTGCTGGCATCATTGAACCCACATCCGGAGGTGTATCTGTTTTTGGCGAACCACCTTCCAAAACACATTCAAAGGTTAGTTATATGCCACAAGGGGCAAAGCTGCTACCTTATAGAAATGTCCTTCAAAACGCTGCCATTGGTCTTGAGCTTCGAGATACACTAACACCCGAGAGGATAAAGAAACTCACAGAGCTTTTGGATTTTCTCGGGTTAGCCGAATTTCCGAATTACTATCCCCAAGAGTTATCAGGCGGTATGCAGCAAAGGGTTGTCCTCGCAAGAACATTAGCCGTTGATGCATGGCTCCTCTTATGTGATGAACCCTTTATATCCTTAGATTTCAATACGCGCTTGGAACTTGAAGACCTGTTGTGGCAGACGATTAAAACCGAAACGAAGACATGTGTGTTCATTACGCACGATATTGAATCGGCAGTCGCCTTGGGCGATCAAATTATCGTCATGTCCCCGCGCCCCGGCTCTATCTGGCGCAGCATGGACATTGATGAAGAAATTGCAGGAGCATCCCCTGTAACTTGCAGACGATTCCCGCTTTTCTCAAAGTACTTTTCCGACGTTTGGCAGGCACTCCGCCAAAGTGAAGACACCAATGATAAAACGTAAAATTAATCAACTCCTTGGCTTTTTGCCCCTGATTTTATGCCTCACCGTCTGGCAAATCTTAGCTGACCAATCTACCCGAACCAAATTTCTGTTCGGTTCTCCTATTCTCGTGATTCAAAAACTTGCTGTCAATATCGCGAATGGAGAGTTGTTGGTTCATGCTGCGATTACAGGTATTGAGGCGCTCGGCGGATTTCTAACAGGCATCACAGTTGGAAGTGTTATCGGTTTTTCCCTTTTATACTTCCCAACATTAGCGTCTATCTCTCGACCGTATGTCCTTGCACTCGGAGCTATTCCAATATTTGCCTTTGCCCCAATGATGATTGTATGGTTTGGCGTAGGTATTAAAATGAAGATTGCGATGGCGACTTTTTCTACCATTTTAGTCGCGCTCTCGCAAGCATACGACGGCGGGAGGAAGGTTGATCCTGAACTGAAAATATTATTTGAACTTAACAATAGTTCAAATAGACAACTGTTCCAAAAACTCATTCTACCTTCCTCTATAGATTGGGTGCTGGCTTCTCTCAGGTTAAACATTGGGTTAGCCCTCTTGGGTGCATTCATAGGAGAGTTTATTGCATCAGAACGAGGGCTCGGATACATCATGCTAAAGGCAGGCGGGTTATACGATATTCCTTATGTGCTTGCAGCCGGTGTATGTATCATCGGATTGGCTTTTTTATTCAATTTTTTCGTCAGCGTCATTGAACAAAATCGGCGCAGGTTCGTCGAATTAATTTCTGTGCCGGGCATGCTCCGTGCCACAAAGCATTGACTTCACCAAGCGGAATTGAATAAAAAATATAGGCAGCTAACGCAACGGATTGAAGTGCCAACGTTAATATGAAAAAAATGAAGGAGAAATGTAATATGGCAAAGGTTAAGGTTTTTCTAAGCTTTGAGTTTGATAGAGATGCAGATCTCTATCGCAATTTCTTCACACAAGCCTCGCGATGTGATTCATCTCACGAGATCGAAGATTATTCACTGAACGAGGCATATCGTCCGCATGATGATAGCTGGTTGAAAACAGCGCGCTCACAGATTAAGCAATCGGACATCGTGATTGTTGCTTTGGGCGATGATACACACAACGCTCCGGGCGTTGAAAAAGAGGTGACGATCACAAATCAATTAGATAAACCGATCTTCCAGATTCTTCCGCAGAACAGGACAAGCGGTGGAGTCCGTGGGGCAGGTGAGGTGATTCCGTGGAAATGGAAAAAAATTGATGCAATGATTTCTAAGTGCTTGGCGGAATAATCGAAACTTACGGAAACATGGGCTACAGTTGTGTACTGTCAGCCCACGTTCCGTTGAACACGGAAACTACAGAAACTGCCAGAGAAACACAACTATAATGAGTAGTGGAATAGGGGCATAAAAAAAGAGGAGAGTCTTTGAAAAAGTGCTTTTAACCCAGTCTCTCTTGCGCTGAAAGGGGGTGGTATCCATGGAAAAGTCTATATTGTCTTCATCTGTCTCTCTAACGGCATCGTATAACCGCCGGAAACGTTGTTCTTGACGAAGATAAAAACCATCTAAGCCCCAAAAAAAGGTGGTAGGAATCACAGTCAACAAAACATAAAATCGTTCGGAGTCCTTTGCGGCGAAGCCTAATAGCGCGGCGACGAAGATAACCGTCCATCCCTTAAGAAAAAAGGAGTTTTTCGCTAAACGGTTGATAATGTTTTCGATGAGTTCTAAATGTTTCAGTTTTTTTACCATGTGTTTTTTATCTTCAGTCGGGTGGCAACTTTTTCAAAATAGATTCCGCGGCTTGAATGTAATCTTGTTTCTTCCCATGTTCGACGACGCGCTGTAGAAACTCTCTCGCCATTGCTGCGTTGCCCCGATAGTAGTATATCAAACCGATGTAGAAATGGTATACTTCGTTTCTTGTAAAATGATGCCCAACATTATACTTCTCTAATAAGTGAGTGAGGAATTCGTCGTTCTCAGCATAGAATCTTTCGTTATTCAAAACATAAGTCGTTCCATTCCACTTGTAGAGGTTCACCCATTCAGGATACGCCGCGCCGAAATCGCAAGCCCAAAAAGTATGGTTTGACTGTTTTTTTCATGGGTATATTCTCCGTTTCGGTGTGTTGAATGTCAGGCACAGCGGAAGACAGGGAGGGTAGAAGCATAGAAGCGGATTCGCCAGTCTTCCGGTGCTTCCATCCTATTCTAATTACACCATATTTTTCGGGAGAATGCAAATGCTTCTTAGACGGGAGGGTATTGAGGTTGGAACACGCATTCCGTAGAAATGACTCGGCGCGGTTGGAAAACAAAGGGACGCACATAGCATCGAAACCGAGACATTTCCGTGCTACGTGCGAGGAGAGGTAAACTATTCCTGTGGCGGAGTCTCTGGGGACTCTTCTGCGTTCTCCTCTCCAGCCTCAGCAGGAGGGTTCGCATCGTCGTCCCGTGCGATTTTATCTACTTTGATAGGCCACAAATAGTCTGGGCTGCCTTCCTCTGTATGTGGATATCTCCCCTCCGCATACAGTTTCTCAACACTCAGTGGATAGGACACCTGCTTACCCTTTTCCCGATTGTACCATTTTGCGGCACCCGTGGGATCCCACCAGTCTCTTACTTTCACAGCCCCGGAATCATTAAATCTCGTACGTTTGGCAATCAGCCAGCGAATCCCCCATTTAAAACTATCGTCAAATATAGTAACAACTGTCGGTACTCTATATTTCATCGTTTGACGACCGTCTCCTGCCCTACCCCCCGCATAGTCATCACCGAGACCCTCTCCGTGTACGTCATCCTCTTTCTTGGGATGGTTTGTGTTCATACCAATTAAAGCAGGTTCCCTCACCTGCATAAGATTCTCGCCCTCTGCTAGGGCAGTAGACATAGTTGACTCTTTGTAAGTAAGTGCCTTTACGAAATCAGCGGAGGGTACCGCGTCTGTCATAAAAGTGTAATGCTCTGGTGCTTTCGATTTATCTGTTTGCGCCGGAAGTTTCCAATCGTCCCAGTAACCGACCCACTTATCAATGTATGAATCATACTGGTTAGCATCCCCGTGTTCTGTCGTGTATTGTCGGAGTCTATGGGCAATGTAGATGTCATCCGTTTCCGCCGATAGACTCTCATTTAGATCACCGTCGGCGTTAATAACCTCCGTTGCTTTAATCCTGACGGTTTGCGCCGTATTGATAACAGCCTTGAATGTTCGTTTGCCCTTATGCTTACTTTCAAAACGCAGCTGCGTAACGTCTGTAATAAGCCTACGATCTTGACCCGTGCCCTCTTCTATGCCGAAATCATACATCTTTACTTTACCGCGACTTCCAAGCGTTTGCTCTTTTTTCCCTTCACACAACTCCAACTCCAGGACTCCCACATAATGCGGTGTGCCTGATACAGTAACTGTAACATCAAATATTTCATCTCTATAGAATGTAATGGAAACAGGCCGCGGGTTCCTTGGTCGGACTGCTATGGAAGCCGTGCGACCTTCTGAGTCCCCAGTGCATTCTGATGTTGAGCGACTCGTCTGGCGACTACGAGCAGAAGCACTCGCGCCGATGGTAATTTTTTTCCTAAGCATTGTTATGAAAATCTTCGGACTCTGAACCTCGCATTTTCGCGCGCCGAGGAAAGTCCGCCTCCTTTTTTGAAAAATAAGCAAGTTTGAGTATTAAATAGGCACATTTTCTGTCAATAGCGGTCGGGGGACCCCTACGAGGTTATGACGAACGGGGAGACCCCGCCCCTACGGGTTGGGTGGCTGCTGAAAAATACACGCAATGCGTTACAAGCAACTATTCCTCTGGATCCTCCTCTGAATCCTCAGCCTCATAGGCATTGTCAATCTGCCGTGCCGATCCATCGGCTTTGATAGGCCACAAATAAGTTGTGTTTTCTTCAGTTGAATTTGGGTCTACTCCTTCTGCATACAACTTCCGGACAACTTTTACAAATTCCGCACCGTCTGTCCGCCCGTTTGAATCCGCATATGCCTTTACAGTACCATCATGAGTCAACCAAGGAATTCTTTTGACCTCGCTTACATGCTTCTTACCTGCCGCAGGAGATTCCGTATATTCTTGAGCTGTACGTTTGGCAATCAGCCAGCGAATCCCCCATTTAAAACTATCGTCAACTGTAGTGACTGTCGGAGCTTTCTCAACTGTACCGTCTTCATTCTGTGTGCCATAGTCCATCAGTGGCGCAGCATCTTTATCATTTGTTGAATAGGTTCCTAAATAGAAAATCCAACCCAGCGGAGTTAATTCAGCCCTTCTATCTGGAGTCTCAAATGGGAGAGCACTTGCGTTTACATCTCTCCTCTCTCTCCTCCGAGTTTTAGTGGTTCCGTCTGAAGTTTCAGTGACCTCTTCTGGGGCCCCAGTTGTCATACAAAGTAAAATTTCAGCGGTTATCCCCATCAGATTCAGGTTTTCTGGGGTATTCGTGTTAAACCCTGATGCTTTGTAGGCAATTGCCTTTACAAGCTCAGCTGGAGGTTGAGCATCCGTCATAAAGGTATAAGGCATTACCGATGCCTCCTGATTCTGCGGGGTCTGTCCCCCTTGGTTCTGTGGTGTCTGTCCTCCCTGATTCTGCGCGGGCTGCTCCGGAGGATCCGGCGGAGGCGAAATATTCCAATCATCCCAACAATTCAGCTGCTTAATGATGTTTCCATCATGCACGTTGAAATTCGCATTACCACCCTGTGTCGTATATTGACGGATTCTATGAACAATTTCGATTTCGTCCGATACAGCGCATAGTGTGTGATACTGTTGGTCAATTGCTTTGATCTGGACTTTTTGCGCGATATTGATAACACCCTGGATTGTTTTTATCCCCCCATCAGCCTGTGCAAATGTTATTCGCGTCACAGGCGTGCCTTTTTCATGACCTTGATTATCTTCATCAATTATAGCTTCTTCACCGCCTGTGAAATGAAACATCCGTACATTACGGCGATTTCCAAGCGTTTGATGTGTTCTTCCTAACACAGTCAATTCCATAGTGCCTATATACACCGATACACCAGGCGGACTTGTTACAGCAATTGTAACATCAAATATTTCATCTCTCATAATCCGATCAGAATCATTCGCTACTGTTATGGTAACAGTTCGACCTTCTGACGGAGGCGTATAGACGTAACTCGATCTTGACTGTCTCCTCTGGTTACTACGAGCATTCCTCGCAGAATTACTTGCGCCTACGGAAATTTTTTTATTAAGAAATGGCATCTATGTTCGGACTCTGAACCTCACGCTTTCGCGCACTAAGGAAAGTCCGCCTCCTTGCGGTGTTCAATAACTATTTTATATTAACTATTTATAAATTAAGTAATCGCTTTGTCAAATGGAATCCGTTTGTACCAAAATCTTTATGAAGTTTAATAAAATATCTCGGTAATATTATCCCGAAAAAACACTGTGAGGGTTTTTGCTGGGTGTTTTTGGTCTTGTCCCTGCCCTACATTACTCGGTAATTCTATGAACACCCTTTTCAACCAAGAAATCTATAATCCGCGTCCTCCGCCTCTTCCGCGATTCAGATGATGAAGAGTTCTACCTTCCATCCATCCAATCTTCCGTTCTTCCCATCCTGTCCATCCTTGACTCCTGTAAATCCTGCTTTAGACGATCAACGGTTCCGCCTTCCACTCTATTTGTTTATTCCAATGAGATATAACCCATGCGCCATATGATACTCAAACAGTTTATCTGGATCGTGTTCATAGAAATCCGTGACCGGCCCAATTTGATCAATGAAGTTTTGGTTGGTCGCAAAAACAGGATGTGTCGGAACCACCAATCCCCAATCCTCAATATTCAGTAAATAGAGGTGGTTTCCATAGAGAGACGCGTGTCTTTTCATATCACCGGTGATCGGCATAAACAGGAGCGGGTTTGAATAATAGAATTGTGCCCCCACGATAGCATCAACTTCAAGAAATGGATCCGTCCATTGATTTATTAAGTCAATAGATTCAGCGAAAATTTCAAGCCGATGCTCTGTCGCGGGGTGTGTAACAATCTGTTTGGCGAGCCGGTTCATAGTAAACTCCTCATCAATTTTTCAAACTGTGTCATGAAAAGTAGCAAATCCACTTTACTTTCTTCTGTTCAAGCAGACCGCCAGCTGGCATCAAAAGCACGCCCCCTCATAACACGCTCAACGTCCTCAACCGCGTTGTCGTTCTCGATAATGATTTTGCCCCAAACAGTTTCATAGGGCCAATTAGACGGCACATAAAACTTCGCACGCCCTTCAAAGTTCTCATTCGGAAAAGGCAAAGGCGCGTTTGGATACAGTTTGTAGGATGGTAGATGTGTTAAGAGTCGGTCGATACCCTGCTCCGCATCCGCCTCCGTCCGATAGAATTCCATACCGAACGGACGGTGGGCAGCCAAATTTCCTGTGAAATACCGAAAATTCACAAACGTCTTAACATCCCGAACCAATACAATAGGTTCATCTATATCAATCCGCGGCGCGACCGTCACATCTATCTGTTCCGTCACCGTCTTTCGCGTATACCCCACCTCTGTGGAAGACAGCATATTTCTTGAGTGTGCGAGTGTCCTTCCCATGATGCTACTCCTCCTCTATAACTTTCCAAGAGACTGAGGTTGTCATCCATTCATGGTACCCTTGTTCAGGTATCGTTACGCTTTCGCCAGTTTCGGTGTACGTGACCTTTGGAAACCATTCTTCAATCAATTCTGCGAGCAATGGATACTCCCTATAAAGTTTCTCCGGCCAGCCTTTGCCACTAAACCACCACTCAACCCCGTTTGCCCAGTGTTCGTGAGTATTGGTCATTATGTGGACTTGTGATGCTCTTTCCTCTCCTATTTCCGCCAACTGCTCCTCATAAATCTTTTTCAACCGCTCCCGAAAGCCCGGTCGCAAATGCCATATCTGAAATTCTAATGCGTGTGCGAATTCATGTATAAAGACCCGTGGGTTCATAATTGACCAACACATACCGGACGGTATATGTGTTCCCCAATGTGCATCGCAGCCGCCAGCTCGGTAAGCCTGTTCACGCGGTAGGCTCTCGTCGAGTACGAGGCTGTTCGTCTGATTCTCTGGCAGGTTGAAGAACTCCGTAGATTGATCCACAATAACCATGTAAAATCTTTGGTGTTTAGAGAGGAGTCCCTCCCGGAGTTCTGGGTGCTTGGAGGTCATAATGCGAACCGCATCCCGTGCCCAATGGAAGTACTTATCTTCTACCCTGTCGGGTCCGACGATCGCGATACCACCCGCATCGATAGACTTGGTATAGTACTTAAGATAGACTTTTAGCGGATCAAAATCGGTTGTGATACCGTTCTTAATTAACAGTGCTCGTTGATCCCATCGAAATTTAGCCGTGTGCGGGGATTCAAGCGTATTTTTTATCCATTTACGCTGTGTATCTGCTTCGTACTTCATGGCTGCGATCACATCCTCTGGAAGTGTGGACTGGACAGCCGATTCTGCTTGTGCAGCCTGAAGTTGATTAGCAACGAGTCCGATGTCTACGTTGTCGCTACACCCAATAATAAAAAAACAAACGCTAATGAAAAGTAATAGGACTCTTCTCATGATATATATAATGCCTCCCGTAACTCTTTTTCAGAGTCCAATCTAATAATGCCGTGGAGAATATTCCCTGCAGGCTTCGCTCCAAAAAAGTAGGCATTATCGTTAACCAAAATGTTCAATTCCCTACTTAATACGTTGACTTTCAACAAAAATTTGTTCGTCCAATACCCCGCGATAATTTCATCGTTGCCCCAATACGGGGCATACGTTTGCATCCACTCAATGAAATCTTGATGATTCTCATGAAAATGCTTTGCAGGATATGCCCAGAGGCAACAGGACGGCTTGAGGATGGTTCGCCTGTATTTAGAGACCTCAGACATTTCCAACAATTTATCTACACTAATCCCTGTCTTTGTTGTTTCTTTTGCTAATCTACTCAGCAGTTGGTTATTCATGATCTCAGCTTCAATATAAGAAACATAGATGTAGCCAGCACGTTTCGGCAGATCATGAATTTTTGTAAACATCTGATTCTGTAGGCTCTCGTTCTCACCGATGCCAATGCTTGATATTTCAGGTAAAAATAGAATATCCGCATCCCAGACAAAGAGCCACTCATAGTTAGCAAACCTTTTATCCCAATACGGCACCATCTGCTTTCCGAGGTGTCCCCATGAACCATCAGTACTGTGTTCCAATGGGTCTGCGGTAAAAAAAATAACATCTTTGTTTATATCAATGAAGTTTTGTTCAAAAATCGGGATCACACGGTCGGCAATACACTCCTCAACCAGAAACTGCACGCGGATGTATTCATCAAGGGCATTGGTATGCTGGTAGCATGTCCAGTGTGAATAGATCGCCATGCGTGCGAACGCTTCCAAGTTTTCGACGCGTGTGTAATCGTCTTTAAATAGCGGAATAAGACACAATATATTCGGATTGAATCCCGATGGAACAGCGGATGGCGTTTGCAGATCGGGCAAACGCCACATCCCTTCATACACTGGATCAACCCATTCCTTTGATGTTCCGTAAGATGGAAAAGGCTTTGTGTTGATTCGCATCTTAATTATACGGCATCACCTTGACGGATCGCAACAAGTCCATACCACGTATCGCCGCCCGAGGCACCACTCGGTATTGCACCATCTAACTGTCCCTTATGATCACCAAGGGTTCTCGTAAGTCCGCCTGCGGAAGGTGTCATCGTCAGTGAAGGCGCACCGGCGGCGGCTTGTGTGCCGAAATTCCATGTAGTGGCATCGGTGCCATCCCCACCTTCGATGGTCGTTCTGGCGGAGTTTCTCGCTGTTTGGGTATCATAGACTCCGAAACCGAGTTCTGTTGCGGCAGGTAGCCGTCCCGGATTATATGTAAAACAGATTGTTACATTTTGACCCGGAGCCCCTGTCACGTACGAACTCATACTTTCAACATCAATGTCTGCAGGCTCATGTTCATCAACAGCTGCAATTGCGAAAACATCTGTTGCATTTGGCATTTTTGTTCTCCTTAATTTAAGTTGATTCCACCGTTTTAGGGTGGTCAGGTTCATTTATTCACAATAGCACGAAGTGCTTTGTTCTTTGCAGTTTTTGCTTTTAATTCGGCTTGCTCTAACGAGATACGGTAATATCCGAATAGAGCGGCTTTGTACATCTTGCCTTCATGTTCCACTTCCACGATGAAGTGAACTTTTTCTATTGCGTTGAGTGCATCCAATGATAGATTAGGGTTCAAAAGCAAGCAAGGAATAGGTTCTTCGACTGCTTTTTCAAAGATTTCGCTTTCTTCAATGAATTTTCCATTAAGATCAAAAGCCATGATTTACCCCTTTGGGTCATAGACACCTATTTGAAAGGATGCCGTAGCATTCGGCATCCCGAACAGAAGTGCTGCGATCATCTGTTGAGACGCACGCATACGGGGCGGACGTCTGACACCGATACGGTTATAGGTCTCAATGATTTTTTTTCTCTTTTGGGGTTGTTTTGTTTTCGGTTTAAAAACCATGTGAACACCCTCTTGCCAAGACACTCCTCTTCAATAATTTCTATTCATGTTTTATGCCTACAAGGTATAATCCGTGTTCGAGGTGCTGTTCGATTAGCGTCTGTGGATTAAATGTATAAGAATCTGCAATTGAGCCGATACGATCAATAAAAGCTTGATTCACAGCAAAAATGGGTTTATATTCAAGGTATTCCCATTCTTCAATAGAGAGGAGATAGAGATTTCCGTAAAGACATGCGTGTTGACGTATATCTCCTACAGTGATCAGATAGAGTATCGGATTTGTGTAATAGAATTGCGCACCAACAACATTATCCGCAGCGACGAAAGTTTCTGTGAAATCAATAGCATCTTCAATTGATTCAGAGATGATTTTGAGCTTATGTCGGGTGGATGGCTGTTCTATTATATGCTTCAAGAGTTGTATCACAGGATGCTCCTCATAAGATTTTCAAATTGTGCCATGAAGCTCTGTGTTGAAACATTTCTTAATGCCCAATCGCGCGAATCTTCATGGAGTTTAGGATCTGGAAGCCGTGTGAAATTGTCCGTGAGTTCCGCTATCTTTTCTACCGCTTCCTGAGGTGTTTTGATACGGAAGCCGGGTCTCGGATCAAAGAGCGGATGTTCGCCATGTATGGAGATGACACCCGACATCAAAAGTTCCTCATTCGACCGAGATGAGCAATCGTGCCATGTGTTGTTTACTGCAAAGGCAGCTTTAGAATTATAATATGCCACTTCCACAGGAGAAGCACTCGGATAGTATGCCTCTGTGACTGCCTCTATTTTCGGGATAAGCGCGTTATCTTCAGGACGGTTTTCCGAAGACCAGAGCGCAGCAGACCCGAAGTAGGTGCGTTTGATTTTGCCTTCGAGGAGCTTGTAGATCTCAATAATCCAATCCACATTTTTGATGTGTTTCAACGCACCCACGGCGGTAACAATCATCTCCTTTTCGCCCGGACGAAAAAGGTCTGGATCGATGCAGTCGCAGAGATATCCCATCGGTGTGATACCAATTGCCCTGAAAAGATTCCAAATGTACGGATCGGTTACGGCAATAGCGTCAACCAATTCGATGATCTGTCCTCGTATCCGCGACGGGAGTCGGATCATCGTCATCTCCGCGCACCAGAGCAGGTATCTCCTTTTTGGATGCTCGTTTTTATCGTTTTGCAGCAACTCAAAAAGCTTTTCGGGTTGAAAAGATCCGGTCTCATCAAGTTTGGCAAAAAGTACTGCGTCTATAATCACAATATCGCTCTTGAGGTCGGAAAAATCTACGCAAATATTAACCCTGTATCGGTTTGAGAGCACTGCTTTCGCGGCATTCATTAAGCATGCCATCCCGCCCCCTGAATTCTGGTGACCACGCGGGGCTTGAATATCCAGTTCTGTAAATTGCGGGAGCGTCAGTATATCAATAACCATATAAGTGTCCTTCCAACTGTTTTCTCACACTCGTGAAGGAGTAATGTGCAAGCGCGTAATCTCGGAGTTCTTGGACATCTATCTTGCCGGTATTTGCTATCAATGCCGAAACTGCTTCTGCGACAGTTTCTGCTTGACAACATACTGGTAACTCTTCACCGAGTGGGTGCTGTCCCCAAATAATACCACACCCGCACATGAGAGCTTCAAGGACAGTACGACAACCGACCTCGTGATACGCGAAGTTAACATAAAACTCGGATTCAGAGAAGATACGAGCGACTTTCGTTCCAGGGGACGCATCATGATATTCATCGCAAACAGACTTCAATTCATGGGCGAGATCAAGATTGTATTGGAACATAGACTCGCGTGCCTGCTCTTTAACATTTGACCAGAGCGTTAATCCACCGATATAAACACGGTGATACCCTTTTCCTTCAAGTGCTCGGTAGAATTCTATAAGCATCTCCGTGTTTTTTACGTGATTTGCAGCACCCGTCGCTACGATCTGTTTTGGTTTTTTCGAGGTCGGGTAAAACAGAGACTCGTTGATAGGTTCGGCAAGCCGTTTGGAACTAACATCGACGACTTTCAGTAGATTTTCTTGGTATTTGCAGGTCGTGAAAACTTCTTCCATCGTCGAGAGCATTTTCTCACGTAGATTGCCTCGCCAGCGCATCACTTCCATCTCTGAGCAGATAAGAAATTTCCTGCCTCCCTGATAGTTGCAGATTTCGTCTACGTAGGACTCCTCAATGTCCTGCCAATCTTTAGGATTCCAGCCTTCTTTTGAAAGCCTATCTCGATCTTCTACACGAGGCTTTATTGCGAATGGCTCTACAAGCAAGTCACCCGTCGCCTCTGAAATTTTCGTAATCACAGGCATCTGGAGCGCATAGTGAAGTGCGGACATCCGGGTTCGCATACCATTCGAGAGATGCGATTGCGTGATCGGAAAATTCACATGATAGTTCCCAAAAAATTCAGGGCTTATGTAGATTTGCATAGTGTTTATGTGTTTATCTCCTTAGCTGAGAAGCCTCCCGAAATGTTGTGTTAATGCCTTCCTCCTTAACCCGATAAAAGAATCGGAACCCAGCCATTCTGTTGGGTAATCGGAGCCGAGCGGTTGGACGGTGCTGTAGCAGTTTGCATCCCAGCCGTCTTCTTCACCGGCGCGCTTGATGATAACCGAGTTTGAACGCACGTTCCACGTTTGCGTCAGCATTCTGTCTAAGACCCACGCTGCCCCACGGTGTGAATAGATACGTCCAAAGTTGTCCCATGAGAGGATACCCCGTGAAATGAAGGATGTCGGCGTAATCGGATCAATGCGTTTGAGCTGGTTGAACCAAGAATTATGGAGTCCGAATGTGAGAAGTTTGAATTCGGGATCCTGTGCGACGATCTCGGTGATAGCATCTTCAAGCCATTTGAAAGAGGGGCGGAACGGCTTGTGCAGTGCTAATCCGTCGTGGACGAAGCCTTCTATATCGCCCGGACGGTTCGCGAGGTCGCGCAGGTAACGTGCGACATTCCACATCATCAGGAACTTCCCCTGTTCTGTATCTGGGATGTCCGGATGTAGTTTTTCCAACGCCGGCATATCGGCTTTCATCGCTGCGCGTGCCGCGTCAAAATCCTCAAAATCTTCGAGTGCATAGCCGTGCCAGAATTGGATACGATCTATAGGCACACCCAGCCGTATCGCCGTTGCAGTAGCAATAAATCGGCGATCTTCTCTTTTCGGGAGATTCAGAATAACCCATTTTTTTATCATGCTTCAGCCCTTATTTTCTCTATGATTTGTGTTGTGTGGACAAGTTCGCAATTCAGAACCTTATATTTAAATCCATATTCCTTTGAAAACCGTTCTGCATGCTTTTTTGCTGACTGATCTGCACCATCTACCCATATATGAGGATTCCACCTTTCGAGGAGCATCCGAATTCCACGCTCTGATGAATCTCCATCTGTATCCGGTATATATGCTATGGGTATAACTTCGCTGACATTCCTATTCCAATAAAGGATTTCAAGGCGCTGTTGGAGCGGATAGATCGGGCGATCATTCCCTTTTTTTAACCTCACCCTTTCATCGGAATTTATACCAACATAGAGGGCTTCTCCAAGTTTGCGAGATTCCTTTAGTATTCTTGCGTGCCCAGCGTGGAATAGATCGAAACTTCCTGTCATCATCACAACTTTGGGGTTCTGAGGCGTAGACGAAAGTTCAGTCGCAAGAGATTTCGTGTTCCATTCAATCACATGACCTTTATCTAACTCAATTTTACGTTTTATCCGTGAAGTATCCTGTATCAAATCAGAATAGAACTCTTTGAGAAAGACGGGATGCGTATAATTCTTGACAGAGGTATATAGCCCAGGTAAATCAGGTCGCTTTGAAATTAAATGTTCTAAATCTAATACATCACCTGTTTCACGGTAATAATCTAATATCGTTGAAGCACCCTTTTTATTGAACAAAAATGCTTGTGGCACCCTAAGTGCTTTTGGGTTCACCCGAAACTCTTTACTTGGGTGTCTAAGCGAATCACCATAGTGATCATGGAGTCCAACCATCGTTGCATCACTAGGCAGATCGCAGGCTAAAAGGTCTTCATAAGGCACTTTTAAACACATATCGTCTTCCCACATCATGAAATAGTCGGTGTCGTTCTCATGTTTTTCGGTTTCCAGAAATATCGCGAGTCGTGTCATCCCAAGGAAGGTATGACCATAGTGGGCATGCGTGTTGTTTTTTCTGCTCCCTAATAAACCGCTATAATCTATCCCGTTTTCATGGAAATACACAAAAAACTCTGTAAAAAAATCGCCCCATGTGTGCCACGCGGCTGCATCAAATGCTTCGACAACCGTCAGCTTAGAAAAATCAAAACCCATCTGCGACTGGGCACCTAACCACGCATACAATCTTTCAGGTCTACGTTTTAAATTGATAACGTAATGTTGCGAGATATTCATATTATCTGCCAAAGTTGCTACTTTCCTATACTGTTACTCACTAATACTAAATCCAAAATATTGACAACACCATCGCCGTTGAGATCCGGTTCGGGCCCATTAAAACCATTTGCCACTATCACGAGATCCAGAATATTCACAACACCATCGCCGTTGAGGTCCGCGACTTGGACACGGAGGTAAATCTCACCGTCTAAATCAGGAAGTGCGTGTGCGGTGCCCTCTACCTTTGAATGCCAACCTTTAGTGGTCGCTGGGAGAGTTATCTGTTGTGGCTCACCACTCCGATTATACACCGCCCAGCCGTTGGTGAATTCCCGGATAAATAGCCCATCAATGGCCTCATAGAGCTGCCCCTTTTCTCCGACCGGACGGCCGAGATCCGCATCAAAGAACGAATACCAGTACGGGAGGAAATTCTTCCCGAGAATCAGAATATAGCCGTTAGAATGCGTCAGACTGAGGGTGGTGGTGGCGCGTGCCAATCGCCGGTTCGCTGGTGAGTCCCACGGTTCTTTTGGATTTATCCTAATCTCCAAAGCATTGATTTGAGGGTATCTGAGGTTTTCTTCATACCACGACAACGCCTTCTCAATTTCAATCAGCCTTTCGCGAGGATACGCGGCATCCCACGTCTCTATGAACGCGCCATTGACATACGGTGCAGAGCGCGGGATTTTCTCGGTGCGCGTATTGACAATAATGAGAAACTCGTCTCCGACAGCTTCACGGATACGTTTTACCAGTGAGACGAGTGCCTCTACACGATTGCCGTGATATAGATGCGCCGCGGAATCTACCCCCGGCACATCTGCTTCATCTTCACTCCACGCATCCATGAAAATACCGTCGAAGATACCACACTTCGCTACCGAAACCGCCATGTGGACGAAATGATCTTCAGCACCCGGCAGTGTGTAGTCTATTAAAAATTCTTTAAAGGGGATGTCTTGAATTCTGTTTCCGGCTTCATCCCTGAGCCAATACGGCCAATCCTCGGGATAATGGTCCGATGGGTGAGCAGCATAATATTGAAACGATGCGAGAAACAGGTAGTCTGGATTTAGCGACTGTATCTGCTGTCTTGCATTTATAGCGTCCTCTGCGTATCTGGCTCTACGAAAAACTAAATTGGGAAATTCAACGTCAGGTGTGAGATATTGAAAACCAACCTCAGCATTGAAGCTAAGCTGCCAATGCAGATCTCGGCGTGAGAGTACCTTTTTCTTGTATGACCAGTCCCACACATTTTCGGGGATTGGCTCGTTTGCAATTTCATGTGTCCATGTTGCGAAGACGGAAGGATATGAACGATTCACAACCCGCTCTACGATACTCGGTCTCTCAACCTCACAGACCTTTTCTTTAGCAGGAACGCCTGTTGCCACGCATAGCAAAAGTACTATCAAAAATTGTTTCATTTGCGATTCACCCCTTCAATCCTTACATATTGTCGTTGCTTCATCATTTGCCTAAACAGTTCATCTTTCACAGCTGTGTCTGTCCTTTTTGGATAATAGGCGCTAACAACTTCTTTTATTTTTTTCTCTGAGACAGAAATATCTAAAAACGCTACCACTCGCTTTAGAACACCTAATCGGTCTTGGCATAATTCCTCATACGTTATGTAGAGAGGCTCAATATCATTAGATTCAAAAAAAACTAATGTGTTTATTTCATCACTTATGCCTTTCAAGGTCTTCTGATAGAGTTCATTCATGTTATAGTCTTCTACTGAATCTGATGAGTCAACCATAAACAATCTGGCAGTTTTTCCATTTTTTTGAGCTCTTACATCGGCGATTGCCTTGTGAAACTTATTCAGGCGCGTGATATAAATGAATTTTACATAGGGCATCTTGCGGGTCAGATACTTCATCGTATTTTTTTCTGTTATTTCTACGTTTGGATATAACACTTGAAGAATTTCTATTATTTGGTGAGGAATATGAACAAACGTTCCGACAAATTCTCCCATTTGTTTCGTTGATACGCACATGTTTTGCCAAGCTTTTTCGGGATCACGCTCTTTTATCACCTCAGAATAAGTAGAAGAACCTCTGAAGATACCTAAATTTTCCATCATCGTCCGAAAATATCTGGTGCCAGATGCGGTGTGCCCCATAATCAGAAAGTATGTCGTTTCGGCTGTATCATTACTTTCATCATATATTTTTACCTCTACTTTCATAAAAATTCCTCCTCATTTCTTACAAATTTTACTCACGAAAATGTGGATCGATCCGTGATGGCCTTCTCATTCCGACTCAGCTTAAGATCAGAAAATGTTACATTTTACAATGAGTCGGAGTCCATAACTCATGTTCCTGTTAAGTCGTTCATTACTGAATGGGGATTTAGGGGGTTTCTTCCATAAGACTTCCTTAGAAACTATTCGCCACCAGCACGAGGTCTAAGACGTTCACCGTTCCATCACCATTGAGATCGGGTGCCGCTTCCCCAAACGCATTCGCCACAATCACCAAATCCAGCACATTCACCGTGCCATCAGCATTGACATCCGCTGTAGGAGGGGTTTTCAACCCCGATTCCGCCTTCAAATAAATCTCACCATCCAAATCTGCCAACGTATGCCGGCGTTGATTCTCTACACCGCTTGCCCAGCCAGAGACCGCCTGCGGAAGTTCTATCTCCTGTGCTTTGCCCGACCGGTTATACACCGCCCAGCCGTTGGTGAACTCGCGGATAAACAGCCCATCCCTATTCTCGTAAGTTTCACCTTTCACTCCGATCGGGTGACCGAGGGGCGCATCCCAGAACGGATACCAGTACGGGAGCTTATTCTGCCCGACAATCAGAATATAGCCGTTAGAATGCGTTAGTGTGAGGGTTGTGGTGGCGCGTGCCAATTGCTGATTCGCTGGCGAGTTCCACGGTTCGTTTGTATTTATCCTAATCTCCAAAGCGTTGATTTGCGGGTATCTGAGGTTTGCTTCATTCCACGACAAAGCGTTCTCAATTTCAATCAGCCGTTCGCGAGGATACGCTTTATCAAACGTTTCCATGGCTGCACCATTTACATACGGTGCGGAACGTGGGATATGCTGGGTACGCGCATTGACAATGATGAGAAACTCGTCTCCGACGGCTTCACGGATACGCTTTACCAGTGAAATGAGTGCCTCTACACGATTGCCGTGATACAGATGCGCCGCAGAATCTACCCCCGGTATCTCTGCTTCATCTTCACTCCACGCATCCATGAAAATACCGTCGAAGATACCACACTTCGCTACCGAAACCGCCATTTGGACGAAATGCTCTTCCGCACCCGGAAGGGTGTAGTCTATAAGCATTTCACCGTAGGGAACATCTTGAATTCTGTTTCCTTCTTCATCCCTGAGCCAATATTGCCAACCCTCGGGATAGTAGTCTGAGGGGTGAGCAGCATAATAATGGAACCCTGCCAAAAACAGGAAATCTGGATTGAGATCCTGTAGCTGCTTTCTTAGATCCATAACCCAATCTATTTTATCCGACCTGCCGCTGCGGAAGACTACCTGGGTACCGTCACCTGCACTATATTGAAATGTAATCTGTGCACGAA
>JAPPMR010000081.1 GCA_028818995.1 Candidatus Poribacteria bacterium
TGTTTGAACAACTCGGTGCGGCAAGGAACGCCGCAGAACGTTTGGAAGATGCGGCGACTGTACACAGATTCACTGGTGTCGCGCCTACCGTAGCACTCCATATTCCATGGGATAAAACCGACGACTGGGAGGGATTGAAACAATACGCTGCAGACCTCAGTATCGGAATCGGAGCGATTAACCCAAACGTTTTTCAAGACCAAGTGTATAAGCTCGGCAGCGTCTGCAATCCAAGCGCAGAGGTTCGCCGCCTCGCAATTGATCACATGTTGGAATGTGTTGATATAATGAAAAAAACAGGGTCAGATTTACTGAGTTTGTGGTTTGCTGATGGCACTAACTTCCCCGGCCAAGCTAATTTCAGAAAACGTAAGCAGTGGATGACAGAAGCGTTAAGTGAGGTTTACGATGCACTTCCCGATGCTACTCGCATGCTGATTGAATATAAGTTCTTTGAACCGGCATTTTATCACACCGATTTAGCGGATTGGGGGACTGCTTACCTGATGGCAATGAAACTGGGCACGAAAGCACAAGTCCTCGTTGATCTCGGGCACCATCCGCAAGGCACAAATATTGAATTCATTGTCGCATACCTAATTGACGAAGGTAAACTGGGTGGATTCCACTTCAACTGCCGAAAATATGCGGACGATGATCTGACGGTAGGATCTATCAATCCACAAGAACTCTTCCTCATCTATACCGAACTTGTTGCCGCAGAACTCGATCCCGATACGGAAACCGACATCGCCTATATGATTGACCAAAGCCATAATTTGAAACCGAAGGTGGAAGCGAGTATCCAGTCGGTATGCAACCTACAAAAAGCGTATGCGAAGGCACTGTTAGTTGACCGAGATGCGTTAGCAGCAGCACAAGACGCAGCGGACTTGGTGGAAGCAGAAAGCATTCTCCAGCGCGCGTCCGAAACAGACGTGAATCCACTACTTGAGCAGGTTCGGTTAGAAATGGGGCGAGATCCGCATCCATTGACAGCATACCGAAAGAGCGGTTACTACGAGAAGATTAGTAAAGCGCGCGTCGGTGGCGAAAGTCAAGGCTGGGCATGAAGAACATAAAAATCGGTATTATAGGTTCAGGAGGCATGGCGAGGCATCACGCTGAGCGGTTTGCATCAATGGAAACCGCTGAAGTCGTAGCAATCGCTTCCAGAAATGAACAAACAGGGAGCGAACTTGCGGCTAAACATGCTGCAACATTTATTTCCGATTGGAAACGACTAATAGAACGAAACGATATAGATGGCGTTGTGATATGTACACATAACAATAGCCACGGTGAAATTGTGATCGCTGCGTTGCAAGCAGATAAACATGTATTTGTAGAATATCCACTTGCCAACGATGTTGATGAGGGGGAAGAAGCCTTAAATCTTGCCAAAACCCGTCATTGTGTCCTACGGGTTTCCCATCCGGAAGTTGTATCTAATACACACGCTGCGCTCAAGCAGAAAATTGGTCAACTGGGTGAATTGCTGCTCACCTCATTTGTGCGCTTAACCCCTGGTCGTGGTGCGCGTCCCGAAATTCTCTTCAACCTACCTGTGTCTGGGACACCTGCACACTTCTTTATCTATCATATTTATCCAATTGTTGATCTTTTTGGTGAGGCTGCGTGGGTAGAGGGTGCTGCGTGCTACGAAGGCTTAACCAAATCTGGACAATACAACCGTTTTGTCAACACTGTCACCGTTGGGTTCAAAAGTGGTGGCATTGGACAGTGGAGTTGGGCAGGAGGCATTGCTATTAACACCGCTGAACAGCAGGAGCGGTATGTTCTTACGGAAGGCACATTAAGCAATGATGGGAGCGGATGGCGATCTTCAACACCAAACGGGGTTACGGAGTTGACAATTCCAAAAACGCCTCAACCTACACTGCAGGAACTGTGGTTATCCGAAATTCAAAACGCAACACAGCATGCCCTCTATTCAGCAGACGCTGAGGTGGCACTTTCTGCAATTCGGATAAGTCTTGCCTCAGCACAATCAATACACGAAAATAGACGGATAGAACTATAAAATGAATACAGAACAGCAGAAAAAGATCGCCGCAGAAAAAGCCACAGAGGAAGTCCGAGACGGGACGGTTGTCGGATTAGGTACTGGTTCTACCGTCTACTACGCGCTCTTGAAACTCGGAGCGATGGTCCGAGAGGGTCTTAACATTGTCGGAATCCCAACCTCCGATGGCACAGAGAAAATAGCCGAAGAACAAAATATTCCACTTTCAACACTTTCAGTTCACCCTACAATAGAATTGACAATTGATGGTGCTGACGAAGTAGATGCACACCTAAACTTAATTAAGGGCGGTGGTGCAGCACTAGTAAGGGAAAAAATTATTGCGAATGCCTCTAAACGAATCCTGATTGTCGTTGATGAAAGCAAGGTTTCTCGCGTGCTCGGCACTTCGTTTGCGCTACCAGTGGAAATTGTGCAGTTCGGATGGGAGGCAACACAGCGCGAAGTTGATAAAATCTGTGGAAAATCAGATTTACGAGGCGGAATTGAAAAGCCGCTGATTACGGATAACGGAAACTATATCTTGGACTGCCACTTTGATGGAATCCCTGAACCTAAAACGGTGGAGTTACAACTAAATAATATCCCCGGTGTCGTTGAGAACGGTATTTTTGTGGATCGCGCGGACAAAGTTATCATCGGCACGTCTTCTGGTATCAAATACATGGAGTAGCATTGATGAACCGACATCTAATCTTTTTCTGTTTACTACTTTCTGTATTGCTTATCTTTTCCAGTCATGTTAGCGGTGAGATTTTTACGGACAGTGGATTGGTAGATATCCCAACAGGTGAGGTGCTAAAACACGGTATATTCGGAGTAGGGGTATATGCCCCTTTCCAAAATACAACATTTTTCAAACGGGATCCTGTTGCGTTCCGTGTCAACTTCGGGATGTTTGATAGAATTGAGTTTGGCGCATCACACATACTCCCGCAGGACAATGATGCATCGCGTTCTTTCTTAGGACACGTAAAAGCACAACTTTTATATGAAACTGGAAAAATACCGAATATAGCAATCGGTGTTGACAATCTCGGAGATAATGTTGGACAAGAGTGGAATACCTATCAGGCTAATTCAGCATATCTTGTAATCAGTAAGACTTTTAATCTGCCGCGAATTCACCTTATTTCGGGACATATCGGTATCGGCAATCACCGTTTCGCGTTTGATGAGAGTCCAATTGGACTATTCTCGGGTGTAAGCACAGAACTTCATCCTGCTTTCGCAAGAGGTGATATTGGGATTAGTCTGGAATTTGATGGAAAGGGTGCAAATGCTGGTCTGCGGTACACTGCCGATAGTGGACTTACACTCGCACTCGGTGTTGAGACTTTGAACACACCTGAAGATATACGCTATCTTGTTTCAATTTCGTGGACGAATGCAAAAATGATAGAACAGATTGACGCTGCAAAACGGCTTGCCCGGCAAGCAGCGAAACTTGCAAGCCAAGCAAAAAGCAAACCAACGAAAGAAGATGAGACATCAGAACAGTAGACACATTTTTCAAATCTATTGCTTTGCCTCAATAGATTCTATCACGCTTTGTAATGACTTGAGCAATTCCGAAGAGAAATCTTGCGGCGGCACAAGAATAATTTCAATCCTGCGGTTTTTTGCCTTCGCTTCGTCTGTTTCTGCCGTATCTATCGGTTGGTAGAAGGCATATCCCGTTCCCGATAAACGTATCGGATCAATACCAGCATTTTCCTGCAAATACTTCACTGCGGAGATTGATCGGTCAGTAGAGAGGTCCCAGTTCCGAAGTGCCGACCCCGCGATCGGGTTATTATCCGTATGTCCTTCAATGCGAATCGCGTAATCTGAATAGTTTGGGTTTAGCAACACCTCCTCTGCAATTGCGTCAAGCAGTGCTTTTCCTTCTTTACTAAGAGTAGCGCTACCTGTTTTGAACAAGATTTTCCCTTTTACATCAAGCGTTAACCGTCCTGCTTCGTCTAATACCGCACCCACTGTGTCTTTAAATCTTTCTTGGATAGATGCAATTGAACGTTGGGATTGTTCACGAATCCGCTGTAATTCCGATTCGATTTCAGTCAATTTTGCACGAAGACTCTCCTTTTCACGTTCAAGATTACTTTTATCTTGTTGAAGTGTGTTCCGTTCTGCAGCAATTTTCCGGGCAGCTTCGCTTGCATTTTCCAATATCTCTTTCGTTTGATTGAGTTCGGTCTGCGTCTCTTTTAGTGTTTTTTCAGTTTCAACTAACTTCTTTTCTAAGCCTGTCTTTGCAGTTTCAGTTGTCTGTAGTGCCGTTTTGGTGGTAGATAAGTCTGCTTGTGTCTGCTTGAGTTCGCCAGAAGTAGAATAGAGCAAAAACGCCAAAACAATGGCAGCAACAACAGCAGCAACTATAGATATGATTGAAATGATCCCTTTTGTACCCATGTTATCCTCCTTGTAGACTAATAATGGCATCAAACCTATCATGCTTTGATGTCTTATTCTTTTTAGTTATACCGCATACTGTGCAACGGTGAATTAAAACATAATCCCTTTGTTTCACGGTGAACCCTACTGGTTCCATTAACCCTTTACATGTTTCGGCACGATCTCCCGGATTCACATCTACATGCTGACTCCAGAGGCATTCCGGACAGTGATTGGTATAGCCGTTTCCCTTCACAAACACACCGCAATTCCCGCATGTAAAATCTTCAATGTGCCGTTGAAATTTTTTGTTCAAGTGAAATCCTCCAGCACCTGCTGCTTGCAGTTATGGCTTACCTTCATTAGGAACCATAAAGGATTTTACATCCCACAACAGGATTGTGCCATCAAAACTACCGCTTGCCAGAAGCAGACCATCTGGCGAAAAGGCGAGGGACTGGACATCTGTCGTATGTCCCCAGAAAGTATGAATATTTTCGCCCGTTTCAACATCCCACAACCGAATTGCCATTTTTTCCATGTCCCTCTGCCACCAAGTACCAGAGGCAAGATACCGCACGCACGGAGAAAAAGCGAGGGCATACGGATATTGATTGTTCTCAGGTTGCGGTATTGTCCGAATTAGACTTAAGTTTTCAGCACACCACAAACGAATTTCGCCCTCTATTCCACCAGCAATCATATTGCCACGCGGAGAAAAGGTAATTGCTCGAATTTTTTGACCGGTTTCTGCTGTGGCAATTTCTTCACCGGTATTAACATCCCATAATTGGGCAATTCCATTCCAGTTACCCGTCACTAATCGATGCCCATCTAAAGAAAACATCATAGAAGGGATATAATCCTTATGTCCTGTGTCCACTTCTATTTTTTCGCGAGATTGAAGATTCCATATATAGAGTGTCCGTTCATCATCGCCTTCCTTGTTTGACTTGATACGCTCCATCGCAATCCGGTCGCCTGTAGGTGAAACTATAGAAGACACTAATCCAGATATTGACAAACGCCCCATAAACTTACTATGTTTTCCTAAATTCCACACTTTAAGTGAATTCTCATTGTATCTGTTAACCGCAAGCAGACTGCCATTATCCAAAAAAGTGAAAGAACAAATATGTGCATCCTTCATTAATCGTTTCCATGCATGTTTACGTTCAACATCCCATAATATAATGCTGTTCCACACCCCCGTACTTGCTAATGTCTTCCCATCCGGTGAAAATCCTATCGGTTCTGGATAACAGGTAGGCTCACGCAGTGTTAAAAATGTGTGCGTTTTATCGAATGTTTCTTCTTTATCAGATAGTGTGTGGGCTATTGCCAATTGTGGACATCTTGAAAACCACGCAGCACCAATACTTTCTGTCTGACATTCATAAGTGCGTAGTTTTTCACGGCGTTCAACGTCCCATACTTCAACAATTTCAGTTTTACGAGGTAACACGGCAGCGTACAACGTGCCCTCCATTGAATAGAATGGTTCTACCCGAGGCATGATCCATCCAGCGTTTTTTGAATCAATCTTTTTAATTATCCAGTGTAAAAATTTCACTATCAAATTCTTTGAGATATTTTCAGAGTACGTGTAATTTATTTTTAGCCTACCTGTTGCCAATTCCCACACGCGTAGTGTCCCGCCTCTATCACCTGACGTGAGAAACTGACCGCACGGTGAAAAGGTGACAGCATCAATCCAAGGTTTACGTCCAATAAAGCAGGCGATACGTTCCTCCGTAGCTATCTCCCACACTGATATGGAGTGATGGTGCGGACTATTTGCGTCATTACGATTATCCTCTGAACTCACGCCAGCTATCAGACGACCATCTGGTGAAAATGCAAATTTACTGCAGGGAAATTTGGCTATTTGCTTGCCAGTCCTCGGATCCCAGATAATAGTTTGCGACAATTCGTATGCCACAATGGATACTCCCCTTTCATGCCGTAATCTGCGCAAAGGGATTCCTGTTACAGCAAGGTATTGTCCATCAGGTGAAAATTTAAGTTCGCCTTTTTCGTCGTCTTGTCCAAAAAGATCAGTTGGTTCTAATTCCATTTTTGTGACGTGCATGTCTCGTTGAACATCTAACACCTCAATCTCACCCTTTTGAGTGTCCATAGCAATCCACCTACTGTCTGGTGAAAATCCAATACAGTGGACAGACGAATACCTGTAATGTTCCACCTTTGCGACGCATTCTCCGCTCTCAACATCTAATATTTTAATAACACCATCCCAATTAGCGGTAACAATCCACGTTCCGTTTGGGGAAAAACCAACCGCCATGATTAATCCTCGTTCTGTTTCCCATAACGCAATCGGCAACATGGACGACACATCATACCACCACAACCCCATATTGGTCCCAGCAACAAAATGTCTACCATCAGGAGATAGGGCAATATCACCTAAATTTGCATGATGAGTATCTGCCCCTTTTCCGAATCTCGCAATCGTGCTTTCAGGTAATGCCCAAGTTTTTCCTGTACGGTCACTCTGCACAACATTACATGGTGCAGGTTTTGGGTTTTTCATTGTGTTCGCTCCTTGACTACAGCTGAGCGCGCGTCATAAAGGTCGCATAGATAGCAGAAGTCCGCACCAAATCCGGAATATGCACACGTTCATTTATAGCGTGTCCTCCCTCACCCTTCGGTCCATACCCGATTCCCGGCAAACCTGTATTCACAAAATAGTGCAGGTCAGTAAACCCGGCAGTACTCTTAAATTTTGGTTGGTTGAAACGCACAGTCCGCACCGCGTCAGCGAAACCTTGCGCTAAGGCAGAATCTATATCTGTTAAACAAGGTTCAATTCGCAAGATTGCTCGCACCTCTGCCTTCAAATCTGGATAGTACTCACATGCCCCAGAGATTGCTTCTCGTAAGTCAAGCTCTGCAAACTCAAGATTTTCATTCGGTGTAACCCGTCGATCAATTGAGAAGGCAAGATGGGCAGGAACAGTATTGACTTTATCGCCTTCAGTACCACGAAACGTTCCCCCAATGTTCATAGTTGGAAAACGTTCACCGCCGTCAGGTAGTTTAAATGCGCGTTCCGGCGACTTCAAATCCCGTTTGATTCGTTGCAACGCGAATACAAGTTCGGCTGTTTTTTCAAAGGCATTTATCCCTTTGTCAGGTTGAGACCCGTGTGCTGCTTTTCCGTGTACATCAATTTCCAACCAAAGCACGCCATTATGTCCGTTGCCGATGTTCATTTCTGACCCGCCTTCGCAGCTGACGACATAATCAGCGTTGACCAATCCCTTCTCTACGATATATCCCGCGCCTAACTGCCCGCCAGTCTCCTCATCACAAGTGAATGAGCATTCAATGTTAAACAGCGGTTCAACGTCACTTTTTTGGACAGCCTGAATTGCAAACAGAAGCGCAGCGATGGCATCCTTCATGTCATCCGAACCGCGCCCGTAAAGCCATTCACCTTCAATCTTGCCGCTGAACGGATCATCAAAACGCCACTCCCCTGCAACTGGCACCACATCGTAATGTGCATTGAAATGCACCGTCTTTTCTGCACCGACATCCCAGCGTGCAATCAGATTCAAGCGAGGATGGCTTGATGCGTTTGAAATCACCTGATCTGCACTTCGTTTTGGAACTTTCACAATTTTTGTTTTCATATCCAACGCTTCACACTTCGTTTCAAGTAACTCAACAATCTCAGCATAATTTTCACCTGGTGGATTGACGGTAGGAATCCTGACGAGTTCTTGCAGCAACTCACACAACGAATCTTGATTGTCCTTAATATAGGTTTGTACGGACATTAATCATATCTCCTGTTTACTTTACAACCGCTTGGTCACCAGCGGACAAATGCCCAACCGTTTCACCAGTATCTGTAAAGGTGCGGGTTACTTCAACAGAGGCATAAGTCCACAAAATCTTCATCGGCGCATCGCTCTCATTCCAGAACCGATGTGGGATACCAGCAGGAACAAACGTCGTATCAAACGCGTGCATTGTGAAGACTTCACCGTCAACCTCACAAGTGGCTTCACCTTCAAGAATCGTCACAGATTCATCGCAGTTGTGGTAGTGGCGTGCAATTGCTGCACCGGGTTCAAACATCGTTATGCCGTTGGTGAGTGATGTAGAGTCAAGCCATTTACCTGCTAACGGCACCGTTTGGACACCTGTGCCACGGTCAATTGGGTTCTGTTTATCAAAATCAATTACATGTGCTTTTATGCTCATTTGGTAGGTCTCTTTCAGTTTAGATTTGTCATAGTTTCACACAAATACACAATAATTTCAACAAGTAATTAGGGGTTGTAGAGTTGTAATCAGAACCATGTAATTGTTGCCAAGTGCTCTTGTAGATGGACTTTATAAGCCCGATGAATATCATACACGTATTGGTGTTGATTCTTTCCTACAAGTGCCTTACGAGATGAGTTATAGTAAACTAAAGTTGGTTTATCCACTACAAGCAAGGTGGCGCACATTTTCAAACCCAAATAACGCATGCTGTATATCTAAATCTGTGTGTGTTGCCATTACGGTGACACGCAAACGACTTGTCCCTGCTGGCACAGCAGGTGGACGAATTGCTGGCGCAAACACATCTTTTCCAAGCAATGCCTCAGCGACCTCTGTTGCGCGTTGCGGTTCCCCTAATATCACAGGCAAAATCTGTGTTTCGCTCGGCAATAGGGTATATCCTAAATTTGTTAACGCATCTTTCATGGTCTCTGCATGTTCCAGTAGTTGTCGCCGCAAATCCCGTGAAGAACGCATGACCTTGAGTGCTGCATCTGCTGCCGCTAAGGTTGCAGGTGGGAGTCCTGTCGTGAAAATAAAGCCTCGCGCGCGGTTGATGAGTAAATCAATCAATACACGACTCCCCGCGACATATCCTCCCAGTCCACCAATCGCTTTGCTGAGCGTTCCCATCTGAATAATATCTCGTCCTTCTAATCCACAATGCGACACAGTGCCACTTCCATTTTTCCCTAAAACGCCAAATCCGTGTGCATCATCTACCAACAGCATCGCATTATAATTCAAGGCAACTTCGTAAATATCAGGTAGCGGTGCAATATCACCATCCATACTGAAAACGCCATCTGTCACAACGAGTCTACGTCTAAAATTAGCAGACTCCGCAAATAGTGTCTTTAGATGCTCCACATCACAATGTCGGTAAACCTTTTTGGTGGCACGGCTGAGACGGCATCCATCAATGATACTTGCATGGTTGAGTGCATCACTCAAAATAAGGTCACCTTCCCCCGCCAGCACAGGAATGATGCTTGTATTCGCTGCATAACCCGAGCTAAAAACCAGCGCTGCTTCAGTGCCTTTTGCTTCTGCGAGGTTAGTTTCCAAAGGTGTGTACTTTTCAATGTTGCCCGAAAGCAGACGGGAGCCGCTTGCACCAGCACCATATACCATCACCGCTGAGGCTGCTGCGGAAATTACTCTGGGATGTGTGCTTAACCCCAAATAGTTGTTTGAACCGAGGTTCACAACATAGTGTCCATCAAGAGTGATTGTGTTTGCCGGAGGGCTCATCACAGTGCGAAGGTGCCGTAGCAATCCCGCTTCTTCAAGTTCCGCATATTCTGTTTGTAGCCAATCGTAGTAGTTCATTTCGTTACCCCATGAACTGTCTCAAGAATATATGGCTCTGCCTTAAAGCACGTTGCCGTGTCTCCAACGTGTCTTCATAAGCACGATCCTCAACCTCAACACAGACTGCACCATCATAACCGGTATCGCTCAAAACAGAGAAGAAACTGCCCCAATCCACATCACCGAGTCCCGGCAGTTTCGGTGTGTGATACGCAAGCGGCGTTGCGAGAATACTAACCTCATCAAGCCGTCCCTTATCTAACCGTACATCTTTTGCATGCACATGGAAAATACGATCAGCAAAAGTGACAAGCGGTTTCAGGTAATCCATCTGAAGCCATATAAAGTGTGACGGGTCGAAGTTAATTCCGAAATTCTCGGATGGAATCTCTTCAAACATGCGTTCCCAAATTGCTGGAGAATACGCAAGGTTTTGTCCGGCGGGCCATTCGTCTTCGGTGAAAAACATCGGACAATTCTCAATGCCGATACGGATGCCATGGTCTGCAGCAAATTGGATGAGCGGTTGCCACACCTGCTTGAACCGTGGCCAATTATCGTCTATTGTACGTGTCTGATCTCTACCGATGAATGTATTTACAATGTCTATTGACAAACGTTTCGCTGCCAATATCAGTTGTTTAAGATGTTCGCTATAGATTTTCGCTTCTGTTTCATTAGGTGTTAGTGGGTTCGGATAGTAGCCTAAACCGCTAATTGTTATCCTCGTATCTGAAACACACTGCAGGATTCCGTCTACTTCTGCCTCAGAAAGTGCCGCTACATCAACGTGTGTAACGCCTGCATAGCGTCTTTCCGCTTTTCCTTTCGGCCAGCACATCAGTTCAACGCAATCATAGCCTGTATCAGCCGCAAATTGGACAACCTCCGCCAATGTTTGGTCAGGCAAAATCGCACTCACAAATCCGAGTTTCATACACAACCTCCATGTCGCTTTTCAAACATTATACTACGCATCGGACAATTTTGCAGGTGTTTTGTATAACCTACCACTACAAAGGAATCAATTTTGTTTCAAAATATAAAAAAACATGATACAATTCACGGCATAAGCAGAAATGGAGGGCATTATGACTCCTAAACAACGATATCTCTTTGATTTAACGGGGTATCTCCACCTAAAAAACGTTCTCAGCGATGCGGAATTGCAAAACGCACAAAATGCTGTTGAACGCTGCGTCCAAACACCAGCAGACGAACTTCCACCGGGTATCAGTTATGGCGGTGGTGGTTTTTCCAACGGCTTTTCTTATCACAAATCGCTTGAGGCACTCACACTTCACCCAAAAACATGGCCCATTGTAAAAGAGTTGACCAGCAACAGACCGCGTTTTAATCGTGGATCGCTGGTCGCAAAAGGTCCTGAACACGATCAGGTTATCGGTAAGCTGCACTGCGCCCGTGAAGATTGCGGATGGCAGACAAGACGCTACGTCGCTAAGAACGGAAAAATTCACAACAACGACTTTGCCATCTTTTTTTATTTCACCGATGTCTATCCAGGTGATGGCGGATTAGTGGTGTTGCCAGGATCTCACAAAGCCGGTTTTGAACGACCAGAAGGAATTTTCTTTCCAGACCCAGAGAACCCTCCAGATGAACTCCATCCTGCCCTCGTTAATGTTACCGCCCGCGCAGGTGACGCAATTGTCATGTCCGAACTGCTGACACACGGCGTTTTAATATGGAAACCAAAGGAACGACACCGGAGATTTCTGATCTTGCGTTACAAGACACAGTTTTTCCAAGATAATAGGGGACCAAGAGACCCGTTTCCGCCTGAAGTGATGGAGAGACTTTCCCCTGAAACCCGTGAACTCGCACAACACGCGCATTATACACATATCAAGGATATTGTAAAACAGGAACATGTTCAGTTAACCTAAAGGAACGGAGAATGACACCAGAACAACGCTATCTATTTGACGTTACAGGCTATCTACACATAAAAAACGCTGTTACGGGGGACGCACTGAAAGCGGCACAAGAGGCTGTTGACAGATATATCCACATGCCGCTTGATGAACGTCCTGAAGGATTTACGACGCGCCCGCGTGAGTTAGAACCCGGCAAAGGTGGTAGATATGAACATGGATTCGCGTTTGACCGTTCGCTTGAAGCGATGACGGTGCATCCCACTATCTGGCCCCTTGTCAAAGAGTTCACCTTTGATATGCCAAGATTTGTAACAGGGACGCTTACACTGGAACAGCACAATCCCGACAGACAACCGATGGGAACAAATCCCGCGGGCTTACATTGTGCACGCGAGGGGCGCCACTGGCTCACCCGATATGAAGTTAAAAATCAACAAATCTACTGCAACGATTTCGTAGCGTTTTTCTATTTAACAGATGTAAACCCTGGCGATGGCGGACTTATTGTCATTCCGGGTTCGCATAAGAGCCAATTTGAAAGACCTGAAGACCTTCTGACACCCGGACCAGACGGCATTGATCCGATACCAGACGATGTTTTCACCAACCTCACGCCGAATGCAGGTGATTTCCTTGTTATCTCTGAACTCTTGACACACGGTGTTTTGCAATGGAGACCAAAAGACCGGGATAGACGATTCCTTATTCTTCGGTATCGTCCCCAATATGAAGGCAGGTCAGGACTGCCAGAGGCAATCGTCAACCGCTTGTCGCCAGAGGTACAGGAACTAACACAAACCGCATCTTATGGACATATTAAAGAAGTTGTCAAACAAGATGTTGTTCAATTAACCGCTTAACAGAAATCTTCAATTTTCAAAACGAAACTTGATGGAGGAATTCCAATGGAAACCACACAATACCGTGTCTGTATTGTCGGCTGCGGACGAATGGGCGGCACCATTGATGAAGAGGTGCGAAGCACGCCACACGGTGCGCTGCCATATTCACATGCTGCTGGCTACTCCGCTTATGAGCGAACAACAATTGTCGCCGGCGCAGATGTAGTTGAAGAAAAAGCAAAATATGTATGTGACAAATGGGACATCCCGAAGTACTATCTTGACTATCAAGAAATGATAACGCAGGAAAAACCGGATATTATCAGCATTGCCACGCGTCCCGGCAACCACGCCGACATCACACAATTTGCCGCAGAAAACGGTGTCAAAGGCATCTATTGCGATAAACCGCTCTGTGCTTCTATGGAAGAGGCGGACGCTATGCTTGAGGTGTGTGAGAAATACAACATCAAATTCAATCTCGGCACACAGCGGCGTTTTACACCGGGCTATATCAAAATGCGTGAAATCCTTGAGAGTGGCGAATTAGGTGAGCGTCGTTCTATCATCTCTTATACGGGTGGTTCTGCCTTATGGGGCTACACGCACGCCGCCGACCTAATCCTCTTTTTGGCAAGCGATTCACCGATAGAATATGTACAAGGCAACGTCGCTGTTGATGATGCCGACTTTGAGGATAACCGCACCGATTCGGATCCTGGAATTGTGATGGGATTCATCCGTTTTCAGAACGGCATTAACGGCATCAGCATTCCCGGCACCGCTTACGAATTTGAAGTGAATTGTAGTGAAGGCACAGTTCGTTCTCTCAACAACGGTCTCGGTTTTCAACTCCGTAAACGGCAGGGACAGTTTAATGAAATTTTAGACGCACAATTCCCGCCTTTTGAACGGAAAAGCGGCACCGTGGGATGCATTGAGGACATCGTTGAAGCAATAGACACCGATACTGAGACGCAAGGTAACATTCAACTCGCACATCGTAGCACCGAAATGGTCTTCGCCATCGTCGACTCGCAACGGCAGAAAGGCGTTCGTGTGCCGATACCGATGGAAAACCGAGGACTCTATCTCGGAAGGTGGTAACCGATGATTACAAAATTTGACCACTCTTGTTGGAGGGGTTTCCAACCCCGATATATTTCTGGTAGGAGGGGTTTCCAACCCCGAAAATTCACAAAGATTTGCGCCATTGTTGTTGGTACACTCTTTTTGCTAATCTATCCAACAACTTCACCAAAGGGCGATTCGCACTCAAAAACCGACCAGACACGTCCAGCAAGCACACACTACGAACAACGCACCCCAAGCCGAGACGGTATCGGCAAAATCTATATGGGGCGCGAAATATCGCAGGTCATGGGACATCTCGCTGCCGGATGGTTAGAACGCCCCGAACGCGAACGCGAAGAGATGCCAAATAAACTTCTTGAAATGCTGAAACTAAAAGAAGGTGATGTTGTTGCGGATATTGGGGTTGGGACAGGTTACATTGCCCGCCGTATTTCACCTATAGTTGGCAAAACAGGCACTATCTACGGCGTTGAAATTCAGCAGGAGATGCTTGACATCCTTGCCGAAAAGATGACGGAAGAAGGTATTACCAATATCAAAGGGGTGTTAGGCACGATTACCAATCCGAAACTGCCACCGAATTCGGTTGACCTCGCCATTATGGTAGATGTCTACCACGAATTTTCGCATCCGTATGAGATGATACAGAACATCTGCCGCGCCCTCAAAGTAGGCGGGTAGGGTTGCTTTTGTAGAATACCGCTTGGAAGATGACAGTGTGCCAATCAAACGTCTGCACAAGATGAGTGAATTGCAGGTGATTAAGGAGGCGACACCGCACCCGTTGTCTTGGATTGAAACGCTTGATGGTCTGCCGTGGCAGCATGTTATCATTTTTGAGAAGGTTGCGACAGAATAGAAAGTTAGGATTGTTCAATTGAGAGAAAGCAACTCATGACTGGAAATCAAGCATTTGATCGCTTCAATCAAGGAGTGAGAAAGCATCATTTAGGTCAATACAGTGGTGCTATTACTGAGTTTAGTGCTGCTATTCGGCGCCAACCTGATTTCGCAGAAGCTTACAGCCATCGGGGGTTGGCAAAGTATAATATCGGTCAATACAAAGCTGCAATTACTGACTATGATACTGCTATTCGGTTCAAATCTGATTATGCGCTTGCCTACTACAATCGAGGGAACGTAAAGGCAAAGCTTGGGCATGACTCGGAGGCAGAACAGGATTGGCAAACCGCATTGAAACTTGCAACGCAAACAGGCGATGTAAAACTTAAAGACGAAATTGAAAGTGTCCGACATAAATCTGTTAATTCTCAAGTTAAGCAGCCGAACTTCAAACCAAAACAAAAGAAGGTTATCCACTATTCTGAAAATCAAGCCAGAACATCTACACCTCAAGTTAAAGAGAAGGTTGTCCACTATTCTGAAAATCAAGCCAGAACATTTACACCTCAAGCTAAAGAAAAGTCTGTCCACTATTCCGAAGATCAAATCAAAGAAATTGTTGCTGACTATTTTGAGTCCCTTCCCACCGCTTCACCAGGTTATAGTGTCAAGCGCGAGTATCTAATTCAAATGGGCAGCGACCAACGTAGAGCTGATGTTGTGTTTTTGAGGAATGGAAAATTGGTAGCAATTGCGGAGTGTAAAGAAACGGGTCGCGTCAGGAGAGGTAATAAGCAGTTGCATTCCTACCTCTGTGCAACCGATACTTTTTTAGGTATATTTGCTAATGACGGTGATCTCAATAAGTGGACTTTTTGGGAGAATCATAGACACAACAATTTTGTAGAAATTAGTCGCAAAACTTTTGAGAACTATGTTTACAATCACGATAAGGCAATAAAGGATAGAGAAAATAAGATAAAAGCGGAAGTACAAAGAGAAATAGACGCAGAAATAAGAGAGCGCGTGCGAAAAAACACGGATACGGATGCCGTCAGACAAAACGAAACTGAGCGTATAGAACGAGAGGCGAGGGAAAATATTGACAAAACGGCGGTAGTAAATAGCGTGAAATCGCAAATAGCACAACAAGCAGAAAATGGATTGCTAAAGGAAAGAGATAAAGAAAATCGCAAACTTGGACGTGCACAAGGTTTTTGGTGGACTATCTTTGGTATTATCGGAATTGGAATTTTAATAGCAATGCTAATTTCAGCTGGGTAATTCAACTTATAGGGCAACTTACGGGGTGGAGTTTTTTGCCGCCTTGAAAATAGAATCAATAGCACCAAAGAGAACTGGCAAATTATCTACACTAAAACTCGTTCGATTTTGAGTAAAGGTTTCACCGACAAGATGCCCAACTTGCCAGAACGTTCCGTCGCTGACAATACCAAACACAGGATGTTCCGTCCCCTCGTTTATCTTTTGCGCGGCGACTAACTCAGCGAGACATTGTCCCCAACCTATCTCAAAATCGTTCTTCTTTGCCTCAACCAGCATTATCAATGGCGTGCCGACAACGAGTTTGCCCAACTCTGATCGTGTTGAAATAAAATAATCAGGCGTGCCGCTTAGAACATCATCATAAGTGATCGGCTTTTTTATCCAGAGTGCGTAGTCCTCGGCATATCCTTTGTAGACTTCACGCAAAACAGGAAAGATGATGGCTTCACACCGCGCACCTTCGGAGGTGAGAATATCAATATATTCGCGGTTAAAATCAAATTCTTGTAGAAATTGCTCCGAAGGACCCGTACTGTTTTTAGTCTCAATAAAGTCATTCTCTACATGCCGTATCCCAAATCTTTCCTGAACTTCAGGGATTGCTTTGAAATCACTAGATGCCATGCTGTTATTCCTCAATGAATCTTCTGAAGAATTTCTGCTAAGATTATACTACTTTTTTCGTTCATCCTCAACAAAAACTACATTCTAAACCAAAAAAGTATTGACAATAAAACCTTTTACGTCTTAAAATGACATAATCATTTTTAAACTTTTTGATTGCTGTAACGTTACATAACATAAATTCTGTTATGACTGACAGAGAGATAGAGGCACTTACATCTTTTGATTTTCCGATAGAACATTTCCACGACCGTAGCACGCGATGGCTGCTTGAGGATAGCGATAACGTGCGGGGGCTGTTGGAAATTGTAGCGGCGAACCTTGTAGAGAGACTTGATTTTAGTAGGCTCCTACATATCAACAGGAGTTTTATACCGGACAACCTGCGGGAACAGGAATCCGACCTCGTGTATCGGGTGCCGTTTCGTGGGGAATCGACAACAGATGAACTGCTGATCTATATCCTAATAGAACATCAATCTACGGTTGACCCAATGATGGGCTTTCGCGTGCTGTTCTATATGATGCAGATATGGGATTTCCAACGCCGCGAGTTAGAGTCAAACAACGTCCCGAAGAGTGTGTGGCAGTTGCGTCCGATTATTCCGATTGTGTTTTACACCGGAGAGCAGACATGGCACACGCCACTATCACTTAGCAGCTTGATGAATTTGCCCGATATACTCGCCGGGTTTATCCCAAAATTTGATACCTTGTTTCTGAGTGTGAAGCACACGGATGCAGCCGAGTTAACGAGAACAGATCATCCGTTCGGATGGTTGCTAACCGTGTTACAAAAGGAACACGCGACTAAGGAAGATATACGCACTGCGTTGATGGAAGCGGTAACGCATATTGACACACTTGATGCAGAAAAAATAGGACAGTGGCGACGCTCCATTTTCTACCTGTATCTGTTGATATTGCATCGCCGTCCTCCTAAAGAACATGAAGAATTGCAAACGCTGATTCACCAGCAAATGAAAGAACCATCCCGTAGAGAGGAGGGAGAAACAATGGCACAAACAATGGCTGAATACCTAATTCAACAAGGGGAAGAACACGGAGAAAAACGCGGAGAAAAACGCGGAGAAATCCGGGCAAAGCGGGAGTCCCTCCTAAAACTGCTTCATCTCCGTTTTGATCCTGTTCCGGAAACGCTGGTCACCAAGGTTTCTGCAATGCGTAGTCTTTCCCGCCTTGATACACTTTTTGAGCAGGCCGTAACCGCACAAACTCTTGATGAAGTCAATTGGGAAAACGTTTAGTGCCTAAGCATTCCGTAGAGAGGAAGGAGAAACAATGGCGCAAACAATGGCTGAATACCTAATTCAACAAGGGGAAGAAAGCGGAGAAATCCGGGCAAAGCGGGAGTCCCTCCTAAAACTGCTTCATCTTCGTTTTGAGTCTGTTCCGGAAACGCTGATCACCAAGGTTTCTGCGATGCGTAGTCTTTCCCGCCTTGATACACTTTTTGAACAGACCGTAACTGCACAAACTCTTGATGAGATCGGGTGGGAAGATAAGTAAATCCGTTTTTTCAAGACTTCAATCATATTCGTAAACTAAGTGGTTCTTAATGAAACATATAATAACGAGTTGTGCTAAATAACTAATTGTAAAATATTGTTTCACAATTACACAACGTTTTTTATAGTAAATTATGTAAATAAGTTTACATATATTCTGTAGGAGCGATCTCCGA
>JAPPMR010000180.1 GCA_028818995.1 Candidatus Poribacteria bacterium
CGTCAAGATAGTAGCCGCAGTTTATCTGGGCAGGTAAACTGCCATAGGGTGTGCCAAAAGGGTCAACCGGCCATGGACCATCGCGATGCCAGTTTTGGTCAGGTGTTCCCGGTTCGACGATACGGGCAGTTGCACTGTGCAGTTGGACACACGTCCCCAATATCGCTTCCATCCGTTTCATCACAGGCGGATTGTCAAGCAAAAATGCGAACCTATCGTCCTCTTCAAGCAATTCACCGATGAATTGGCTTTTGTCGCGTCGTTCATAACTTTCATCAAGTGCGTTACGCAACGATTCAATCTGTTCGGGGGTTGCCGCGTCATTGACAATAAGGTAACCCCATTTTAGGAAGAAATTTACCTCTTGCTGCAATTGGTGATCAAGTTCAACGTTGAGCGTTGGTGGTACTACAGGTCCTTCAGCCATTGCCTATTCCTCCTTTATAGCTGCGCGGTCTGCAGCTGCCCATGCTTCCCACCGTTCTTCGTCAGATTGGAGAAAGCCTGAGTTGCATCGTGGTTGTAGCTGCTCGTCAACACCGAGAAGTCGCATCAGTTGATGGTTGTTTACCTCTTTTGCCTCTTCAAGCAGTTTTTGTGTTTGCGGTCCCGTGTGGTGATCGGTGTGTTTGAGCCATGTCAAGTTGTAATAGATGCTGAAAAAGTAGCGCAGTTGCCCAGAGGTGTTTGGTGTGCCAGAATGGATAAGCCCGTTGTGCGTAATGACAACATCCCCCGCTTTCATGTGAATGATGGTTTCATCAGGATGCGGAATTCCACGGTCAGCATCTTCAATAGTAATCGGTTTTCGGTGTGAACCGACAATAACGCGTAATGGACCAAATTCATCCGTGAGGTCTTGTAGGTATGAGATTGCATTGATGGCATTGGGGCGATGATAAGCGTCGGTAAAAGGCACATGCGCCCACCGATCACGATGCCATCCTGAAACTCTCCCTTCCGCCTTTTCCAATTCAATTGAAGGAAACGCGGCAAGCGTTAGATTGTCTAACTGCACAAAAGGCCCCATCACTTTTTCTATAAACTCAAGTATAGTCGGATGTGAGACAGCGGGCCACATCAGTTCAGGTGCTAATTCAAGCGTGTTGCCGAACCATGTTTGTCCGTTATGTGCTGCAGATAGTTCTTGGTGCTTCTCTTTCCAGAGTTCCATCTGTTTTTCGTCAAAAACTTTCTCAAAGATAGCGAAGCCATCGGTTTTATATGCTTCAAGTCGTTGCTCTAATGTAGCCATTGTTCCTTCCTATTGAACTATTTAGACTATATTCGGTCTTAGTGTTATCATAGACATTCGATTAAATCATTATTTAATGTCTATTGTTATGTCTTACTTTTTTATCAACATTTTGCGTGTTGCGTTGAAATCGCCTGCGGAAAGCGTATAGTAATACGCACCACTTGCCACAGATTCGCCCTGGGCATTTTTACCATCCCAATGCGCTGCACGCCCACGCGTTTGATATGTACCTGCCGGTTGATGCCCTAAATCAAGTTGGCGGACCACAGTGCCACGTGCATCGTAGATCGTAATCTGCACATCACTGGCATTTGATAAACGATACGGTATCCATGTCTCCGGGTTGAACGGGTTCGGATAGTTTTGGAACAGTTGATTACGCTTTATCTGCCCAAGTGTGACAAGTTTCTTGCCGCGTGACTCAACAGAAGACGGTTCATCCACATCTTTCCCATCATCAGTCTCATCAGCAAGGGATGTGTAATCCCATAAGAGAATGGTGGCGTCGTCGCTCCCACTTGCGATAGTTTTTCCATCCGGACTGAACGCTACGCTATTGATACTTCCTCTATGTCCTTTGAGTATTCTCTTTTCTTCCCTTGTAGCGACATCCCACAGACGGATGGTCCTGTCCCCATTTCCACTTGCGAGCATCTTCCCATCCGGACTGAACGCGACGCTACTGACCCACGCTGTATGTCCAGTATATACCAGTTCTTCACCTGTTTGTGCATCATATATCCAAACACCAATGCTACTCGCCACTGCCAGTTTAGAGCCGTCTGGGGAATATGCAATTTCACGGTTCTCTCCTTTACCAATCCGCGCTTTCGCGCCTTCGGGTAACCCCCAACGTGTGTGGTCTTGGGCAAAGGTGTTTGATGTAAAGGCAAACATCGTCAAGAGGACAGTTAGAATGAAAAATAGTTTGTTTTTCATGAGAAAGTTTTTCAACCTAATACCGTATAATACGAGTGCCTACCTTAATCCGCTTAAAATATCCGCTGCAAGTTGCATCGTTTTTACTGCCTCGTCCAAGTTTGCTGCAGGAAGAGAAACAGGCGTATCAGATTTAACACAATCAAGAAAATACCTATTTTGTTCAACGCTACCGCTGCTTCCTGGATCAGTGAGTTTATGTTGTGTGCCATCACAGAAAATCGTTCCATGTGAAACGCCTTCGAGATATGCAGAGATATCCCTACCGTGAATCTCGTATCGTTCAAGGCGGGCATCAGTTGTATAGTTAGCAATAAGTTGCGCGACACAACCGTTCTCAAAGAGAATCAAGGCAGCATGAACATCCTTGTAATCTGAAATACTCCGTTGGACAACACTATGCATTTCTTGAACATCTGATTCAGCAATTGCGCGGATGGTATCCAGAGCGTGGATAGGTGTTTCCAGAAACATGTTATCCATCAGGTGTTCAGGGAATCTACCTGATTTTGCTAAACCGGTAATGCTCTTGTGGAATTCACCGACCAACTGTGTGACTCGTCCGCGTGCTTTAACTTGCTGCGTTGCTTCCACGATAATCGGATGAAAACGGCGATTCCAACCTACCATCCCTTTCGCACCGGTTTTCTTGGCAGTATCCCGCAAATTAATGGTTTCTTCAACACTCATTCCTGGCGGTTTTTCAAGCAGTGTATTGATCCCACGTTCTAAACACGGCGCAGCGGCTTCTGCATTAAGATGTGCTGGGGTTGCAACGAAAACTGCATCAAGTGTTTCATTGTCCAGCAATGCTTCTATCGTGTCATAACGTTTTGAGACGTTGAACGTATCACCAGCACTGTTTCGTGCACTTTCTACCAGATCACAGACTGCGACAAGGTCGGTATCTTCAAATTTAGTGAGGACTTGCATGTGACCACGCCCACGTCCACCACATCCGATAACTGCAACTTGTAGGTTCGCCATAATATTCTCCGCTAATGTCTTATGTGTGGGGCTTCCATCACTTCGCGTTGTTCCGGGGACATATCTTCAATGTAGTCTGGATATTCAATCCGATGTGCACCCGCACTATATGCCTGAAAACCGGGACTAAACTTATAGAGTAGCGCGCGCCGTTGATGCGAGGCTTTCCAAGGAAGCGTGCCATGTGTTAAGGTCTCCGTGAAGATAACAGCATCGCCCGCCTTCGCGTTGACTTCAAGCACCAAATTCTGGTGTTTTTCGTATCGTTTCATATCACTCGGACATGGAAGATTTGCTTTATGGCTGCCGGGAATGATCGCAAGACCACCATCACCAGGACCTTCGTCAGCAAGCATATATTCTACAACGGTGAGTCCTGTGTAGATTCGCCCATATTTGAAAAAGTATGCCTCAGAAAAATTAGGACGCTCAATCCCACCGCCGTGCAATGTGCCACCTTCGGTGCCGTTCTCCATAGCAATTAAGCCAGGTCCGTGGTCAAGTCTATATTGTTTACCTAAAACTTCTTCCAAGTGAGGTTTTACGTTTGGATGTACAAGTAACTCACGGAAAGGTTCACACCACGGTTTTTCCCATGCCAACATGCCACCCATATCCATGCGGTGTGCCGTTCCAGAAAGTGGTTCTGAACCACCAGCCAATGAGTTCTCGCGCTCTCTGAGATTTTCTATGTGGTGGTCAATCGCTGCGTTGCACTGTTCAACCTCATCGGAAGAGAGTGCATTTTCAACAATGATATATCCCGTCAAATCAAATAGATATTTCTGTTCTTCGTTCATAAGTGATTTCTCCAAAGTTGATGACGGTTAAGGACTAAAAACACTGGTAGCGCGTTTTGCAAACGCGCCGAACAACGATGTATCGTCTGTCTTAATATTTACTATAGTTTTCCGATGTTTTGCATATTAGCAATCTCTAAAAAGTGTGTCAAGGAAAAAGATAATACAACTTCATCAAAAAGTCTTGTATTTTACTTATTATATGTGTATAATGCATTTAACCAAATTATATTTGACCTCACGGACGTTTCCCAACAACTATTTTCAACCAAAAATCATTTTTAATTCAATGTCTATACAGATTGAAAACCGACTTACACAATTCATTCCAAATCTAAATATCTCTCAAGTAGTGTTGCAGCAACAGTTAGCCGCTTTCATAAAGTCTGAGCGGGAAGCACTCAAAGCTCATATCTTAGCGGGAGAGAGCGGGTTTTCTGCGTGTTCTATGCATACTCAGATATGGGATGTTGTGATCCAGAAAGTTTACGAAGTCGCTTCCTATCAAATTCAGGATGAATACAAAAAACAGGTTGAGGAACTCCTTAAGATACCAGGAGTTGACTATAGTGATTTCTCAGATGACATTCCTGATGAATGGACACCTGATGTCGCGCTTTACGGTGTAGGGAGCTACGGTAGAAATGAACTTTGTTTCTATTCAGATGTTGATGTTGTGTATACCTCTTCTGTTGATCTTGAGGATGTATATGACGAAGGCACATTGGAACTTATCCGTTGGTTCTATGATTTTTTTGACAGCCTACATACTGTGATTCCAGGCTTTGAGTTTAGTTTTATCTATCGTCCGATAGCAGATATAACTAAGTGGAACTATCAAGACATGACCGCACTGATTGATATGCGGTTCATTGCAGGTGATGATACACTGACAGAAAAGTTTCGAAAAGCGGTACATTCTGATAAATCTGACATTTCACTTGTGCTGGACCTTCTACAATCAAAAGCAGATTCCTTTAAAGCATCCGAGGATACCATCTATCTAAATCAACCTGATATAAAAACGGGGCGAGGCGGGTTGAGAACACTTCAATATGCCCTCTGGATGTGCGGACTCCCACAGTTTACCTCTATACTTGAACTTTATCAACGTTATGATGATGAACAACTGCTGCCGTCTCTCGATTTTATGTTCAAGGTACGAAATATGTTACATGTTTTAGCAGATGCACCCCACGATTCACTCTCTTACCATCCAGAACAAGAGGACACACTTCAGTCGCAAATTGCAACTGCACTCGGTTACTCAGACAAAACGGAGGAATCCCGTTATGATTTTATGGCGGACTATTATGCTAAAGCCAAGTATCTGCATTTCAAGGCGGAACTATTGATACGGAAGTTTCTTGCCAATGGAATACCAGTTTCCGATGTACTCGGTGTGCGAACAGATGTGCTTTACTGTATTGATAACAATTTCGGTGAACTTGATACAGATGAACTCTTTAAACTATTTGCCTACTTCCAACAGTACGATTTTGAAATTGACCCTTCGCTTGCAACCTTTATCTTCGCCTATGTTGATGCGTTTGATTGGGAACGTTTTAAACTGAGAATGGCTGAACTTATAAATACACCCGGCAATGTAGCAAAGAGTTTGACACGTCTACATAGACTCGGGATTCTGTCTCGACTCGGTGAGGGAGGAGAACGTTTTGAAAAAGCGATGATGACACGGAGTGAACGTAGTCTTGATCCATACACCGTAGGGAAACATACACTTACCGCGATCGGACATCTTGATGAAATTCGTCGCACTGAATCAAGTAGTCCATTTGGAGGTGCCCGCCTCGGTCAATCAACAACACCTTCTCCAAATTCTGAGTTAGAGGAGCTGAACACCGCTTTTCGTTCCCTTTCCGATCCAGCATCGTTATACATGGCACTTTTTCTCCATGACATTGATAAACCTGACCCGACTCATCCAGAGACAGGTGCCGAAAAAGCAAAACGTATTGCGCCAGAGTTTGGGTTTAATCCACAACAAACAGATGAGATTTCTTTTCTAATTAGGGAACATCTCACAATGATTACATTGGCGCGCTACCACCAATGGGATGAGGGCACAATCTCAGAGTTTTGCGAAAAGGTAAATTCACTTGAACGGTTGACAGCACTTTATCTGCTAACCTATTGCGATTCAAAAGCAAACGGTTCTCAAAACTTTAGCAATCTGGTAAATCACAATCTCAAGCGGTTATACGAAGTTGTGCGCGTGCGTTTCGTAGGTCAAGAGGAATCGCAGTGGGGTGTTTCCGCACCGCCAGCAGAATTTCAGCATTTTCTCCATCAGATGCCGGTCACTTACCGTATCGGTATTCCACCAGAGGAAATTCCTATGCACATGAAAATGATTACACAAGCAGAAGCAACACCCTCTGATGATGCAAATCAGACAGCAAATGCGGCTATCCTTCAATTCGTCGACAAACCGGGTTTTACAGAATTGCATCTTTGTGGGCATAGTCGTGTTGGTAAGTTACATACGGTGAGCGGGCTATTTTTTGCGAATAACATTGATGTCCGCGATGCGCGCGTTTATACGAAACAGGATACATACGTTGAATTGGAGATCTATCGTCTTGTGCATCAACCACCACATGCTAATGCGGAACCACTGCCACTTGACGAAGAATTAAAACGCGATTTAGATTTTGACATCCGTAGTTTGATGGCAAAAGAGGTAACGCTTGAACAGATTTTTGAGAAGCACTATGTAAACCCTGCCGGCACGTGGCGGGTAGACGATGTGACTGTAGAAACTGCACGAAATTACACAGAAATTGTAGTGACTGGTGAGGAGAAGGTCGGTTTTCTCCACTATTTCAGCGGAATTTTGGCAAAATTAGAGTTGAACGTTGAGATGTGTAAGTGTTCTGGCATGGGAGGACAGGCGATTGATCGGTTTTATGTGCAACCAGTCGCTGATCCGCAAAAGGTCCGTGATCAAATTTTAGCGGAGTTGCCAACGGATGCGTAACGTGAGGTGACAATCGTCTAATCCAAGAATTATTGAAAAATCAAACTCTGACAAATACTCATACACCCTATACTTCTAAACGTGCTTGACACCTTCTCAATTTTCAGTTACAATTAACAAATAATGCAAACTGTGTATCAACCTCCAACTCTATTTTCACACATCTTGTGGCAAAGGAGAAATACCGATGACTACTTATCTAAAAGGACTCGATATCCCTTCCGTACCTACAGATGAGTCAGACATTTATCCAGAAACGGATGGAAAACCGATGGCAGTTAGCGACCTTCACAGACGAATTCTTATCCGAACATTACAAGTTCTTGATACGCATTTTGAAGAAAGACCGGAAGTCTATGTGTCTGGTGATATACTGATGTATTATGTGGAGGGAGACCCGCGTAAATCTGTTGCGCCAGATGTTCTGGTCACTTTCGGTTTAGGTAAGAAACTCCGGCGGACGTATAAGGTCTGGGAGGAAGGGAAGGTGCCTGATTTCGCGATGGAGTTTTCAAGCGAAAACACATACCGAAACGACTTAGGTAAAAAGTTGGAACTTTACGGTTTATTGGGAATACAAGACTACTTCTTATATGATGCGGAGGGGTTGTATTTACCATCCGCGCTGATGGGTTTTGAGTTAGTTGATGATGTGTATGTTCCGATTTCAGCAGGTCCGACTGGCGGTTTACATTCTTCTGCTCTGGGTTTAGATTTCCATGTTGATAATGTGGGTTTAGGTATTTATGACCCAGCTGCAAATGATTGGCTTCAGACACCTGCGGAGTCAGCGCTATCGCTTGCTGAACAAGAAGCCATACGCGCAGAAACCGCCGAGGCACGCGCTGAAACTGCTGAAGCACGCGCTGAACAAGAAACCACACGCGCTGAAACTGCTGAAGCACGCGCTGAACAGGCAGAAGCGGATGCCGCAAAACTCCGAGAACAACTCGCGCGCTTGCAAACCCGCACCTAATACCTAATTAGTGAAATCCAAAATATGTTAACACGTGGCTGTAAGTTCGGTTTGATACAGCACCTTATGCGTCAATTTATGAAAAGATTTACGCACAAGTCCTGCCCTATCGGGTTGGAGAAATAGATGAAACAAAGAGTACTTATCACAGGCGCAGCAGGGACGGTCGGATCAACCCTCTGGCAAGCATGGGAAAAACAAGATTTATACACGTTAACCTTAATGGACATCAATCCGATTGAGGGATCGGTATCTCGCGTGGAACAAGCTGATATTCGAGATTACAATGCGATGCAAGTGCTGTGTCAAGAGCAAGATGTTTTGGTTCATTTGGCTTATATCCGTCAAGATTCACTTGGCAAAGTTCCCGGAGAAATCAGCGACATTGGTGCATCAATGAATCTGTTTGAAGCAGCACGAGAAGGTGGTATTCAAAAGATCGTATACGCAAGCACAAATCATGTGTCAGGATGGAATGAGCGATTGAGTTCACCGCCAAGATTTTCTACAGGTGATCAATTTCGCCCTGATGGTTGGTATGGCGCGATGAAAGGCATGGCAGAAATTGCAGGACGATACCTTGTTGACGCACATGATATGCGATTTATCAGTATCCGAATTGGCAGTTTTAACGGCACTTATGAACCGAACGGACTCCGACATTGCAGCACACTCTTGACACCGCGCGATTGCGCGCAACTATTCAGGTTAGCTGTGGATTACGACGGCCCCGTGAAATACCTGATAACCTATGGCCGCTCAGCAAATTCAGATGGACATCAGCAGAGTTTCCTTGACATCAGCGGCGCAGTTGAAGTGTTAGGTTACGAACCACAAGACAACTTGATTAAGACACATCTACACAAATTTTTGCAGAACGAAGAATGAACGCGGAACCTCGTTACAACGACATCTACTATAAATGTACCACTTCCCACTCACAGATAATTCACGTGGTACAAGATAATGCGGTCTCTTTACACGATCTAACATCTCCAATTGACTGGCAAACGCTCTTTGGCAATTCACATCCGGTAGAAATAGAAGTCGGTCCAGGCAAAGGAAGGTTTTTATTAGAAGCATCCAAGCAGTTTCCCCAAATAAACTATATCGGTGTAGAACGTGCACAAAAGTATGTGGAAATCACACGTGAACGGTTTAGGAAATACATGCGGCATTTCTCAATAGACAGGAATTCGGGTATGTTTGGGAATGTACGCCTCGCGTGGACTGATGCCAATTTCTTTTTGACACGATATGTGCCTGATGAATCGGTGCAAGCATATCATATCTATTTCCCCGACCCGTGGCCGAAAGCACGGCAGCAGAAACGGAGAATTTTTCGGAATAAAGATTTCCTCTCAGCCATTACGCGAACGCTCACGTTAAATGACGGAAAGTTGTATGTCGTAACAGATTTTGCCGAATATTTCAGTGAAATCCAAGAACGACTTGCTCAGTTGACAATGCTAAAGCCTATCCCGCTGAATTTGAGTGGTTATGTACATATCGCAACTAATTTTGAAATGAAATATCGTTTAGAAGGCAGAGAAATCTATCGGGCAGTTTATGAGAAATCGCAATAATATATGGAGAAAACAATGGCAACTGTTGCTGCAAAAATTCTTCTAACACCAGAAGAATATCTTGTGAAAGAACGAAAAGCAGAATTCAAAAGCGAATATCGGAACGAACAGATAGTTGCAATGCTCCGCGCAAATCGTCAGCATAATCTCATTACCGGTAATATTTTGCACGGATTCCACAGACAGTTGTTAGAACGAACTGATGAAGTTTACACTAATATAATGCGCGTAAAGGTAAGTGATAGTGGTTTATACACATATCCTGATGTTGTCGTTGTATGCGATGAACCGCGCTTTGAGGATAACCACGTTGATACGCTTCTCAATCCAAATGTCATCGTAGAGGTGCTTTCGCCATCAACCAAAGATTATGATCGGCATGACAAGTTTTTGTCCTACCAGACCCTTGAATCTCTACAAGAATACATTCTCGTTGCACAAAACGGTGTGCATGTTGAACAGTATATACGTCAAATTGACAATTGGATTCAGAGAGAATTCCGTTCACTTGATGATGTCTTCCAAATAGCGTCAATAGAATGTAAATTGGCTTTACGAGCAATTTACGCGAAGGTTCAGTTTTGAGGTAGGTCGGAAATGAAGGAAAACCAACCGAAAATGTGGCAACCTCTTCCGGGGGCGCCTGGGGTCTATCTGATGAAAGCCTCCGACGGTTCCCCTATCTACATTGGTAAAGCGGTAAATTTGCGGAACCGTGTGCGCTCCTATTTTCAGCAGAGTGGACTCATTGAAAACCCTCTCACAGCACAGATGATGCGGTATGTGACAGAGGTCGATTATATCGTCACGAGTACCGAGATAGAAGCACTGATTCTGGAGAATAATCTGATTAAGGCACATCAACCACGATACAATGTAAAACTAAAAGATGATAAACGCTACCCGTTTCTGCGAGTAACAACGAATGAACCATTTCCGCGCATTATGATCACACGTAAAACAGAAAATGACGGGACGCGCTATTTCGGTCCTTTTGTCCGCGTTCGTTCCACTCGACAAGTGCTAAAACAGTTAACCAAACTGTTTCCTATCCGCACCTGTACGCTGCCGCTTGTAGAAACGGGAAACAAATACCGTGCTTGTCTCGATTACCACATTGGCAGATGTCCCGCGCCTTGTGCGAATAAGATAAGTGCCCAAGATTATAAAAAGATTGTTCGGAAGGTGTGTCAGTTCTTAGGTGGCAATACCAATGCTGTTGTAAAAGAGTTGCGTCAGCAGATGGAAGCCGCATCAAAAGCATTAGATTTTGAGACAGCGGCGAAGTATCGGGACATGCTTAAAGACGTTCAACAAGCAGTAACCACACAACAGAGTCTTGACAATGTTTCAACAGTGGATGAGGACGTTATTGGAATTGCGGCTGCTTTCCAACACGGTTTACAAAGCCGGCTTGGCGATATTGCCTGTGTACAAGTGTTGCACATTCGAGATGGAAAACTCTTGGAACGTGAACATTATTATTTGAACGATGTACATCCAGAATTAATTCCAACTGCTATAAGTGCATTCGTTTCTCAGTATTATCAAAATGCTGTCTTGGTCCCAAAGACAATTGTTTTGCCGATGCCAATTGAATCAGTGGAACTGATTCAAAAATGGCTTAGCGAGAAACGTGGCAACCAGGTCTCTTTGCACGTGCCACGAGCAGGCAGACTCAGACAACTCCAAAATTTAGCAATGAAAAACGCTGAAGTGCTTCTGATACAGCGCGAACAAAGCGTAGTTTATAGCAGCGATGTGGATCCAGCACTGGTTGAACTACAGGAACTTCTTGAAATAAATCGTCCGATCAGACGGATTGAGGCGTATGATATTTCTAATCTCGGCGATAGATATGCTGTTGGTTCTATGGTAGTTTTGGAAGATGGCAAACCCGCTTCAAGTGAATATCGTCAGTTTCGGATTCGAGATGTTGTTGGGCAGAACGATTACGCAATGATGCAAGAGATCATTACACGGCGTTTTCGGCGTGCCGAGACAGGAGATAAAAAATTTAGCAAGTTACCAGATTTAATGTTGATTGATGGTGGCAAGGGACAACTCAGTGCCGCACAAGCTGCGCTTCAACCTTTTGCTGAAGTAAATTTGGATCCTGTTCCCACGCAGATTCCGATGATTGCATTGGCAAAACGGATTGAGGAAATTTTTGTTCCGGGAAATCCCGACCCAATTGTGTTACGAGAAGATAATCCTACTTTACACTTAATTCAACGCTTACGGGATGAAGCACATCGGTTTGCAATTACATATCATCGAAAACTACGACAGAAAGCACTGAGTGAATCTGTCCTCGACGAAATTCCAAATATTGGCCCGAAGCGGAAACAAGTTTTACTGCAAAAATTTGGTTCGATTGATGCAATTCGACAAGCAAGTTTAGATGAACTTCTCTCTGTCAAAGGGATTCCTCGTAGCGTTGCCGAAAATATCCGAAAACATCTCTGAAATTATAAATCTGATACCTTATTTTGTACTAATCTGATAAAGCTGCCCGAATTTGTGCTATTTAATTTCTTCTGCCCCTTATCGTGCAACTGTGGTGAGTGCTTAAGTGCGTTTTCTCGGAAGCACGATATTTTTGTATTGGCATATAATTTGCTTAAAACCTATTGTTAGAATACACAAAACTGAGAGCGAGAAAATGAGAGAAACAACTATCAAATTTGCCGGTATTATGCTTATTCTACTGGCTGTAACCTTTTTACACATGAAACTCTATCGTTTTGCTGAGATGACGCATGACGGTAACTTGCAGGTTCTGGTATGTTTAGGACGTGTAATTAACATAGATACAAGTGATGAAGCAGACCAAATACTATCCATGCGGATTATCTCTGGCCCGTTCCGTGGAGAAACAGTTCAAGTTAATAATATCTGGATTGGTCGTGCTTTCAGCGACCGTGTGTTAAGCAAGGGTGATGTGTTGTTTCTGGACATCCCTATCCGTGATCCTAATAATCCGAAAATTAGCAGTGTTTCAATAGGGCATTACTTCCGCACCCCATTTTTGCTTTATCTCGCGGGTGCGTTAGGAGTTTTGATGATCCTTGTTGCAGGAATGAAGGGTATCCGAGCAATTTTGACACTGTTTGTTACTGCTCTTTCTGTACTTTATCTCCTTGTTCCGCTAACTATTATGGGGTACAATCCAATTTTCGTCGCGTTGTTGATCGCTGCCTTCCTAACGTTAATGACCTTCCTACTCATAACCGGATTTAGTTTCAAAGTTATATCTGGTGTAATTGGAACGCTCGGAGGTTTAACTGCAGTTGCTGTTCTATCTATCCTCAGCCAACATCTGATGGCGCTAACAGGGTTAGCACAGGAATTCGGTTTTCTGGAACTCGGCATTTCACTCTGGCGCACACCAGGTTCACACCATTGGAATTTCACTGGCATCCTGTCTGCAGGTATCATTTTAGGTGCGGTAGGTGCAATGATGGATGTTAGCATGTCCATCTCCTCAAGTGTGCATGAGGTTAAACAGGTAAATCCGAATATAAGCGTCCGACAATCGATACAAGCAGGCTTGAATGTCGGACGTGATATTATGGGGACGATGGCAGATACGCTCATTTTCGCCTACCTCGGTGCACACATGATCACGATGTTGCTGCCACGCATCGATTTTCCTGAAGCAGGTTTCTTATATCCGTTTCTGCGATTGGTCAATGAAGAGGCGACAACTGTTGCTATTATTCAGGCGGTTGTCGGAACTATTGGACTTGTTCTTACCGTTCCGATTGCTGCCACAGTTGCAGGTTTCCTTACAAAATATACAAGGGTAAAGCGATCAGAAATACACGAAAATTTACCTACGGAGGAGGAGTTAGAAGAATTATTCGGTGGTGAAACAGCACATGGCAGATATCGAGTTTTTTCCAGTCGAGTTGCAGTGCCAATTGCATTAATGCTTGTGCTGATCGGTACAACGTTTGTTTACTATCGCACACGCGGTCTCTCTGCTACAATTTTGTAACAGAAGGACGAACAGGGACAAGTTACTGACAAATCGGAGTATGCAAAAGGGAAAGTAATACGTTTGCTTGAATCAAGTGGAAATTTTCTGTTTACGATTGATGGATCCAACGCGACCGATTTGAACAAGAAAATAATTCCACCAGTTCTACGGGAGTCGTTCTCTAACAAAAAAATTATTTTTTCAGATGATGCCAATGTTTCCATCAAACCGTGGAAAGATAGTCGATGGTTGATTTCAGATGCAGAGTACGAACAGACATACAGCATTCGCACCGCACAAGATGGAACAGACAGTCTTAATGTATATGATTCGGAAACGGAACACCATGTGCTTGAAGTTAAAATGCTTAGCGGTATGTATAAAGGCGAACATTTAGTGTTACGAAATATTGTGAACCACAGCATGCCGTTGTTAAGTATTCCTGCGGAGCCAGGGGATATTGTACTTTGTAAGATTGGTGGTGACTCTAAACAGATTAGCCTTGTAAACATTGTGCAAGAATATGCGCGCGATAAATATCTTATCTGGTTTGTTGGTGGGATGTTTTTACTTATCATCCTTGTCGGTAGAATTGAAGGTATCCGTACCGTGTGTGCAATGCTGATTTCTGGTGCGGTCATCTACTTCTTTATGCTGCCGTTAATCTCACAGGGCATGAACGCGGTTTTTGTTGTAACATTAACTTCAGGGGTAGTCGCTTTTGTGTCGTTAGTGTTTGTGATTGGTCCAAGTCGGAAAACCTATTCCGCTGTGTTGGGAACGATGGGTGGTATCCTTGTTGCGGGTATGATTGTCCTGTTTGCACAAAAACAGTTACATTTTACTGGGTTAGAGAGTGCAATTGCTGCAGATATTGTTGAAGCGACCCGAACACCACCTTTTGATTTTGTACAAATTCTGTTAGCAGGCATGCTAATGGGAGTTTTGGGGGTAGCGGTTGATGGTGCGATTGAGGTAGCATCAAGTATGGAGGAGATTCGGCGTGCAAATCCAAATATGCCGACGTGGCGATTGATTGCTTCTGGGCTCAATGTTGGGACCGATATCCTCGGCACAATGATAAATACGTTAGTTTTTGCTTATCTCGGTGCGGAGTTGTTGTTGGTGATAGCGATAGCAGCACCAAATCTTGAATTCTTTAAAGAACCAGCAGTGCAGTTATTGAGCCTTGGAGTCGTGTCAGCGGAGATCGTCCGTTTGCTTGCGGGTACACTTGGATTAGTATTAGCAATTCCGATTACCGCTATAATCAGTGCATTCTGGAATCCAAAGAAAAATTAGTCAACTGCAGAAAGCAAAGCTAATCATCCTCTATACAACGTCCGCATCTGTTTTATCACTTTAGGTAGTTTGGCGATTACAGTATCAATTTCTTCCTCAGTCGTATTTCTTCCGAGCGAAAACCGAACTGTTCCCTGCGCTAACCTGGGAGGTAATCCGAGGGCAGCAAGCACATGTGACGGTTCCATAGACCCTGACGTACACGCAGACCCAGTTGACACACAGATTCCCTCCATATCCAGTCGCAAGATAAGACTTTCGCCTTCCACAGCCTCAAAAGAGACGTTAAGTGTCCCAGGGGCGCAATATTCGGGATGTCCATTGTAGTGCAACCGCTCAATGTTTGCGTTTAGTCCTTCGCGTAGTCGATGGGTTAATTTGCTCAAGTGTTGTGCGTAATCTTCACGTTCTTGTTTTGCAAGTTCTGCTGCAACGCCAAGTCCAACGATGGCAGGAACGTTTTCAGACCCCGCCCGTCTATTGCGTTCATGTGAACCCCCGTGAACAAGGTTTGCCAAACGAGCACCGCGGCGGATATATAATACGCCTATACCTTTTGGTGCATATATTTTATGTCCAGAAAGTGTCAACAAGTTAACACCAAGTGCCTGCACATTAACGTCCAATTTGCCGATAGATTGCACTGCATCGGTATGCACAGGAATTTCGTGTTCTTGTCCAATTTGACAAATTGCTTCCAGCGGTTGAATGGTTCCATTTTCATTGTTGACATGCATAATAGAAATCAGAATTGTGCTATCGCGAATAGCAGAACGGAGTTGCTCAATTTGAATCCGCCCGTATCTATCTACCGGAAGATATGTCACCTCAAAACCGCGCTGTTCCAAATATTGGCAGGTATGCAAAACAGCGTGATGTTCCACAGAGGACGTAATAATGTGATTTCCTTCTCCCCGACTCTTCTGCAGCTCGGTTAGCCCTTTGATGGCGTGGTTATCTGCTTCTGTCCCACTTCCGGTAAACACAATTTCACTGGGGCTTTTAGCACCGATGAGTTCTGCTACCTGTTCACGCGCTGTATCAATTGCGTTACGTGCTTCACGTCCATAAGCATGGATGCTGGAGCCATTACCGAATGCCTCTGTCAGAAACGGCATCATCGCGTCTCGGACTTCAGGGCGTAGTGGAGTTGTGGCATTGTAATCAAGGTAAATACGTTGCATGTCTTTCGTTCTATTGAGATTAGATTGCTGTTATTAGGATAGGTTCATCTATATGTTCGGTAATTGAGAAAGGAAATCTGATTTGAAGAAACTTTAATTTCTTGTAGAGTCTCACTTTTTCTAATATTTCCGTTAGCATTCAAAAAAGAGAGGTTGACCTTGTGAGTGCCAGCAGGGAGTGACATCCGCACCATGAAAATCTGATTAGGAAGTGTCTGCCATGAACGTGTATCCGCACTTTCAGTTAGGACACCCGCGAGATTGACAACAGCTCCTAAAACTTTATTTTGTTTCTTTGCTTCACGGAATGTTAAGTATTTTAGCAAAGCACGCACCAAAGTCCGAATCAGTATTATAGGACGTTCAGATTCAAGGGTTTCAATTGCCATGGTCTCTATGTCCTCTATTAGCACACCATCGGCTATCTCTTCTCCAGCAGAAACCTGAATTCTTGCGAACTGTGGACGATTAGAACGGATTGTCGGCATTGCCACATGTAAAAGATATTCCAGTTTTATTTCCTCAACAACCAACCCTTCGCGTGTTCTAAGCGTGACAGCAAACTCACTGGCATTATCTTTGTCAACTTTATCGGTTTTGAGGATAGGAAAGGTCAAGGTTTCCTCACGTTTACGTGGGACATAACCGGTTTCGTAAAAGAGAATCAACTCGCCATGGTTTTCAGGGATTAGTGCCGGTTCGTTATATTGTTTGCGGTAACGCTCATACTCCTCAGTAAAACCGAGTTTGCGTGATAGACGCACTAAAGAATGACCAACATCTTTAGGCATTGGTACGCCAGTTAGTTTTGCAGCATTTTTATAGTATTCTTCGGCTTGCCTATATGAGATAAATGCATCATTCCACTCTCCCGCTGCTTCAAATACCATGCCACAAAAGTACGCCAAAAATCCTGTTCCAAAGTAATTATATTCGTTATCTTCACCTTTGAAATATTGAATTAAATTGGTAGCACGGCGGCATTCTACCAACGCATCGTCCAACTTATTCAGATAGAAATAGTTTAGCGCATGGTAATAGTGACTCAACAACCTCTCGTATCGGGTGCCAGCATAAGGGCGGAGTTTATCAGTGGTAATAAGCGATAAAGCTTCTTTAGAAACACTTTTGGTGAAGCGATCTTCTGCGATCATTTCTGCTTGTTCAAATGCTTTACTGCTTTCTGTAAATAAGTTCGCGTAATGAGAAGTCAACCCCAATTCATAATGATGTGGAATATCCGATTTTTTCGGTGCATGTTTTTTAAGGTAATTGTAGGCATCTGCTGGCTTACCCGTTTCCAAATCGGTTTTGACTTCTTGGAACTTATAGCCAGCGCACCCTGTTGTAAAAAAAATAATAAATAGAAAAGAATAAATTTTGGTCATTGTATTTCAGGTTTTTAAATTATAATGGGCGGGCATACGCACCCGCCCGATACTTCAACAGGAAAGTTCATACAAAAAGATTTACAATTTGAACTTGCCTTTACCAATAAACTTTTTAATTTCTTTCTCCCCGATCCAAACTTTTATATTGCTTTCAATATTTGTCAATGTGAGATCAGTCTGATAAAACACGATTTGTTTTCCACCTTCGCGATCCTCAATGGTATTGATTTCGCCTGTCAACATGTAATCAGCACCCTCTTCACGCCCCATCTGCTTGATAGTTTCAATGGCTGCGTTTTCACTCTGATCCGCACGTTCTTCTCGAAGTTCACTACGTTCGCTACTACTGGCAACAACCTCAACCTTTCCCGAATTGACGAATGCTCGTTCAATATCACCGATGAACGTTTGTGTGGGGATATGTTCTGTACTCTTATTACGGATTCCACCTACAATCACAACGGGTCTTTCACCAGATGACTTATTGTGATTGTTAATCCAAATGTGGCTTAAACAGTCAGCAATCATATTTTCAGCGACCATACGGGAATCTGTATCGTTCCATCTACCTGAGAGGTCAACGACGGTATCGCTATCAATACGGGTAACCTGTTTGGAGGGACCACACCCGCTGAATATGATAATCCCGATCAGCATTAAGCAAGACAATATTTTATACATTTCATTACTCCTTTTAGTGTTTTTTTAGGAGTAGATAAATCATCTACTCCTACAGCAGGCGAGTAACCTGCATCAATAAATAATATATTTATTAGAAATCTAAATCAGCTTCACGAACCATTCTGTCAACGAAACTATCAAGCGGCATGGCACCGATGTCTCCTTCATCACGGCTTCGGACACTGACAGTT
>JAPPMR010000624.1 GCA_028818995.1 Candidatus Poribacteria bacterium
GGATTCCCGAAAACTAATCTGATATTCCTTAACCAAATAGTTCGCTAACTCTGTTGCTGTGGCGAAGTTTGCATTTACCAATTCAGCCATCCGCTCCGTTTTGAATTCTGTTGTTTTGAGAAGTTCAGGCAGGATACCGAGACATGCGTTCACAATATCAAACGCCTCCCATAAGGGTGGTTTATCTTCTTGAAAATCTCGGTTATATCCCATCGGCAATCCTTTGAGATTCGTCAATAGATCTAACAGTGCTCCGTAGACACGTCCTGTGCGTCCACGCGTGAGTTCCGCAATGTCAGCATTCTTTTTTTGCGGCATGATGGAACTCCCCGAACTATACGCATCGTCAAGTACCGCTATCCCAAATTCATAAGTCGTCCAGTATATCAACTCTTCGCTAATTCGTGATAGATTTGCCATCACAAGTGACAACGCAAATAGGGTTTCCGCTATAAAATCTCGACTGCTGATAACATCGAGTGCATGTTCATGTGGCGTTTCAAAACCGAGCAGTTTCGTTGTCAAGTGTCGGTCAATAGGAAAAGTCGTTCCGGCTAAGGCACAGGCGCCAAGTGGGTTCGTATTGGCAAGTTCGTAAGCAGCTTGCAACCGTTTCTGGTCTCTTAGGAACATGCTAACGTAAGCAGTTGCCCAGAAACCGAGGCTGATCGGTTGTGCATGCTGTGTATGTGTGTAACCGGGCATGACGGTGCCAACATGTTCTTTTGCAATACTTAGGAATGCATCGCACAATGTGGAGATGCCGCGCTGAATATTGAGAATCTCTTCTCGTATATAGAGGTGTGCGTCAACGAGTACCTGGTCGTTGCGAGAACGGGCTGTGTGAAGTTTACCGCCAAATTCACGTCCAGCGTTTTCAATCAGATACGACTCAACGTTCATATGCACATCTTCTTTATTCGGGTCAAGAGTGAAATCCCCGTTTTGGAAATCTTCCTCTGCCTTACGGAGCCACCGCAAAATCTCTCGTAGGTCTGCATCAGAGATAATCTCTCGTCGTGCAAGCATAATCGCATGTGCTTGGCTTCCCCACATATCGTATATGATGAGGCGCGTATCTACTTCAATGGAGTGCGTGAAGTCTACTGTTTCTGTGGTGAGGCTTGCGCTAAAACGTCCGCCCCAAAGCGTTTTTTGTGGGGTTTTCATACCAAATAGAGTTTTCCAATTACACAGAAGATTACTGGAACCCGAGCCATTTTTTCACACAAATCTCGATTAATTTCATTTGATTAGGCTGCAATTCACTTAATTTGCGTATAAACACAGTGGGTGAAACTGCTGTCAAACCTTGGATGTTGAAAGCACCAGGTTTTAATCCAGTTACAGAAAGTGTAACCATAAATGCGGAACTTCTTGTGCTTGTTGTATGTGGCACCACGGTATATAGGGCGTAATCAGAATCTGAAATAGGCGTATTAAGAATTAATACTGGTCGCGTTTTCGCAGCGAATCCCAAGTCAGCAAGCCAAACTTCTCCGCGTTTAGGGATTGGCATTATCGTCCGAAGCCTCTTCTTTTTCAAGCAACCTAAAAGCTGCTGCTGCTGCTAAATTTTGATCATGCTCTGTCCAAATACCGTAGTTATCATCATAGATAATATGCACATCACGAGTTCGATATAAATTGTGGATAGTCTGCTCAATGTGTTGTAGTTCCTCGGTACTCAGGTTCGGCAACGCTGCCGTAATTTCTTGAATTGTAGACATTTTAGTATACCCTACACTAAGTGTGGTTAGATAGATTTTATAACGAAATTATATGCTAATCGCTTACGAATGGTAGTACAATTATCCAAAGCTGCTACCTTCAACTGAACTTACTAAAAGTGCTTAAGGACTACGCAACCTGTGGCGGTCGCCGCGGTGCATTCGGTTGGATAATCTTGCGTTGATCGGGAGTCAAACGCGCCAATAATTCATCTGAATGCGGATAGTCAAAACGTTCACGGACATACTTTGGAGAATAGCGATAGACAATTGACCGACGATAACCAGGATTAGTCCGTTCTGCTGAACCGTGTGTAATCGCATCGGTAAACATGACCACATCTCCTGCCTTGAGATGCACCTCCTGCGTTGCGAAGGCTGTGCCAGCAGGTTTACCAGTATAACCGTCATAAACTATGCCTTTCCCATCGTGTTTCAAACGCGGGTGAATTTCAGCAGATTTGTGGCTCCCGGGTATTAATACTGGCGCGCCATCACCCGGACCGATGTCGTTGAGTGCCATCAGAACATTAATCTGTCCTACCAACCATTCACCAGTATTGATCTGACGGAACGTCAGATAACTCAACGGGACATGTCCGCCACAGTGGATATGGATGAATCCACCAGGACCACGGACGTTCAGAAAATTCTCGTGGATAGAAACGCCATTCACTTCATGGATATATTTTCGAACCATATTTATCCACGCAGGATGATCAATCAACTTTTCAAACACATCCCCACCCTCAATGATATTCTGGAAATTGACACCATTCTCAATATTGTAAGTATGTGTTTCAATATTGCCAATCCAGCGTGGAATCCGTCTGTCTTCGGAATTAGGTTCCCACGGTTCTTCAACATAAGCCCAATGTGTATCAATCCATTCGTTTATCGTAGCAAGATCCTCTTCAGAGATTGCATTCTCCAAAATTAAATATCCTTGCAAATCAAACAGATAATCGAGTTGTTCCTGGTCCATGTTTATCTCCTGAGATAATCACCGTTCTTCTATTCACATCATCCATGTAATCACAAATTCTATTACTATAGATACGAATTCAACTCTGCTTCTGTCGGTGTTGGCGTAGATATGCCATCTTCGGGAATTTCTACCTTGGCTGTCCAAGCAATCGCGTTCAGAATAAACTTGCGGAGATTGTCGTCTCCCCAATTTTTATGGTAATGTCCACCCGTAAATCCGAATCCGCGTCCACCATCTTGACGTTCAACACACCACCCAAGATGTTGCGGTTCACCTTTCGCAACAGATGCCCGAACATGTGGATTACCACTGTGAGGTCCATCAGGTCTCTGCAATGTTGACTCTGGTGCAATTGCGCTCAACACCGGCGTAACACCTTGCATATTATTACGAAACCGCATGTGATAATACCATTCATCGTCTAATGAGAACGGGATTAAGCCGCGTGTTGCCGGATGGTCTGGAAACGAAGTAAACGTTGCTGTCCAATGCGGATTTACAGAGAGATGTGTTTCAAAGTAGCCGCCAATCCAATCAAGAAAACAATTTCCCGGCTCACCCTTTGGCACTTCAACTGCATAATGCAGCATTGCAAGACCCATTCCCTGACTTGTTAATCCAGAAATCTGGTCAAGGTGAGGAATGCTAAGATGTCCACCGCCACCATCTGAATAAACTATAATAGCATCTGTATCAGCGAAAATTGTTGGATCTGAAGGCCATCCTTGATGGACTACTGTCTCAATCCCTTCAACAGCATCATTCAACTGATCTGCTAAGAAGGCGCATCCACCCGGATGCTCATGCGATCCACTGCCGTGACTTGCACTTCCCGCTACGAAAATAATTCTTGTTTTTGTTGACATATACACTCCTTACTGATTGAAAACATGGGCATAAAACACCTGTAATTAAAGGTATAAAGTCCCGACAACACGCGTTTCAAATTATGACCACTTTTGACTATTATTTTACATGTTATTGTCGTCTTTGTCAATCATTTAATAGAACCCTTTGAATGAGTTCCTTGAATGCAGGTTCTATTTCTGGTATACTATTTCGTATGAATTATTTGGGGTTAGCGGAAGTATTATGCTGAAGATGTAAACGAACTAAAAAAAATATGCGTTTAAATTAAGGTATGAACACCTCGCCTTGGCAGAGGCGTGATATAATATACGTTATCGTCCACCAACAGTCTGCGGCGTGCCTGTTGAGTATTCCGACCTCAAAGAAAGGAACAACCGTATGCCAACATGGATAAGACGTGAATGGGGTGTGCCCTGCTTAGCGGTGTGATATTTGCATTCATTGTGGTTATCTTTGTCGTATCAAAATCATCAAAGATGAGGAATAGTAAACATGCTTTCTTTTACGAATAATAATACGATACCGTCTTACAAGAGATTTATAGAAATTGATGGGAAGATATTCAAGTTAGCCGAACGAAGGTTGGGTGCGTTCCTTTTAGATGTTGTTGTTTTATGTATTGTCTCACTACTGTGTACCCTCTTAATAGTAATTTGTATAAAAAATATTGAGGAATGGGTCGAATCTGATTTTATTGGCGGAGAGGCTAATTTTGGTTATGCCATTGGATGTGGAGATTTCGTTGAATCGGTTTACGTGTGGATAGGCGAAAATGTGTTGGACGTAGATGTTGCCGAGCGAGATAATTATTATGTCTATGGTTTTTGGATGCAATTCAAGATAGCTGTTTTTACAAATATGCCTTTTATTTTCCCGTTTATTCTCCCGGTGTGGATATTTGCGTTGTTTTCGGAATCGAGTATTGGCATGGATTGGTTGTCGTTGCATGTTCTCAACTTGAAAGATATAAAATCGCGTAATGTGTTTTTGATAATAGGTAATGAACGGAAGCGCGTGGGTGATAAGTTCCCGAAAAAAGTTGTTGTGGAATGGAATTCTAATATGCCTGAAATTTTCATCGACACCCCTGAAAAAATTGCGATGGATGAACTAAAGGCGCGTCGTGCTGTTGCGAAGGAGCAGATTAAGACTTCCATTGCCGAGTTGAATACGCGTTTATCTGTTGCGAAGGAGCAGGTTGAGACCTCCATTGCTGACGAAAAGAAGTTTGAGAAGGATTATGCAGATGCAATTGCCCAAGCCGAAGCGTTTGACAAAGAGGCTACCATTGCTGTAAGAGAGGGGCGTGACGAAGCAGCGCGTGAAGCGCTTGAAAAGCGTAACGACTATCAACGCATTGCCGATAGAAACAAAACGCGATACGAACAGCAGAAAGAGGTTGTCAAGCATCATACGACGTTACTTGAAACGCTTGAACTGCGGACTGCAGAAATACAGAGAAAACTGGATATTGTTGTGGCGGAACACACAAATGTTGATGCCGAAACGCATCTTGTTGACATCCATAAAGAGATAGAAGCATTCGATGCGTTGAAGATGCGTCTGTTTGGCGTAAAATCAAGGGATACCGACATGGTAAGTGATACTGCCGTTGAGATTGCGGGTAAAATCTTTAAATTAGCACCACGAATGACGCAGTTATACGTGTTTTTTATGGATTTTATGATAGATTTAATAAAGTGGTTTCTTCTAACATTCCTTCTATCATTGCCTGCCGCGTTTGTTGCCGGGGTCGAGAGTTCTGGGGGGTACTATGCGTTTACCATAGTGGGAATATGTTTATTTTTCTACTTTTGCGCCAGAGAACCAAAAAGATTATCCTACATACAAGTCCTCAATTTAGAAAATGGGGAACCGTGTACGACAGGCATAGGTTGTTTTATTCGTCGTCTCTCAGGGTTGCTCCAACCGCTTGACCTGCTTTGGTTAATGGGTGAAAAACGTCAACGTCTCGGCGATAAGTTTGCACGGACAGTTGTTGTGAAGCGGGAGCCTTACCTTAAGCAGACCGAAGATGAAACCGAATCACCGGAAGAAGTTTTATCGCATGCGATTACTGAGATGAAACAACATCTTTCCGCAGCGCGTCAGAAAGTTGAAGCTGCGTTTGAAGTTCAAGAACAGTTGCAGGCGGCTTACGAATGGGCAGTTAGCAAAGCGGAACAGCAAGAAGCCAACGCCATCACTGCACGTGAAATGGGTCGTGAAGATACCATAAGCGAAGCACGACAAAAACGGGACGCATACCAGTTCCTTGCCAAAAAGTATCAAACGCAATTCGAAGAACAGCAGCAGGTTGTCAAAACGCTCAGAAATCTACTCACACATTTCGAAGATAAAATTCTGGAGGCTGAAGGGCAAAGAGAGGTTGTCGCTGCGGAACAGAGAAACGTTGATATAGAAGCACAACTCCGTGATCTGCTTGAAGAGATACAGCAAAAAAGCGAACAGGTTGAGAGAGTGGAGGAGATGGAGCAGGAGGCGATGGCGGCAGCTAATTTAGCGAAGGCATCGGCTGAACTGGATGTCGGCTTTCAGGATGAGAAGAAAGGCGTAGAATTCTCCCGTTATGCTGAAGAGGCATCAATTGATCAAGACTTCGATCGATTAAAGGAAAAATGACAAGGTGCTAATGACGTTCAGGAGATATTCACAATATTAAGAAATCGCCTCAATATTGGTTGGAACTCCATATCTATAAAATGATAAAATCCAGTTATAACTCAAGTTGCTACGGACAATATTTAGACATACAAACATCGCCTTTATAGTAAAATCCATAATTACCTTACATTAGCGAGGTTAGGAAACCTCGCCAGCAGCGATGAATATGGGGATTGTTGTTCATTGAAATGTGAACATATTTTCGGATTTTACTATAAAAAAGAATAATTCATATTTCGTCCGTTTTTGTAGCGCAAACTGTCAGTTTGCGTCCTAAAAGTGTGTTAAATAAAGGATTCATCAAGTAAATCGTTACGTTCTATATGTTTGAAGGAGAATTTAAAATGAAGCGAACATACACATTATTTTTAGCGGTAACGTTGCTCCCTTTTTTAGTTATTTTAAACGGTTGTGAGGAGAGCAAATCTGGTGGAAGTGGTGCGATTGACCTCGGACGCGGGGAACCGAATATCGTAGAATCAGTGTTGGCGATTTCAGTTCACGAAGACCGACCAGACGGAATCACTGATACATTTAGTGCTGAAGTAAACGACCAAGTGTATTTATGGCTTTTATGGGAAAATATTGAGGAGTCGCATACAGTAGAAGTTTCGTGGTTCTCGCCTGAAGACGACTTGGACGACCCACCATTTTGGAACGAAAAAAGGACAATTTCTTCAACAACTGGTGAAAAAATTACATGGTTTTACATTGACGCACCAACAGGCGGGTTAAGCGGTGACCAATTTGCAACAGGCGAATGGTTTGTTGAAATTTTCCTTGATGGACTCTTTGAACGTAGCCATCTTTTCTATGTGGAATAGTGGACACCGCTTTAGATAGGTTTTAGAAGGATTATGAAAGTTCTTCTCCAACAATGAGTCGATATGCCTCTCTGTATTTCTCACTCGTTTTTGTGATTACGGTGTCTGGCAACTCAGGTGCAGGTGGATTTTTGTTCCAACCGATTTCAGAGAGGTAATCCCGAACGAATTGCTTATCAAAACTCTGCTGTGGCTTACCAGGTTCATATAGATCAGCTGGCCAAAAACGCGATGAATCTGGTGTAAATACCTCATCTATTAGTATCAACTCACCATCACTCAGTCCAAATTCAAATTTTGTGTCACAGAGGATGATGCCTGAATTTTCAGCATGCTGACTCGCTGCCCTGAAAAGCGCGAAACTGATGTCTATTAATTGATCAGTCAGATCGGTGCCGACCTCATCACGCATTTGGTCAATAGTAATCGGTTCATCGTGTTCACCTTGTTCAGCCTTTGTTGTTGGGGTAAATAGAAGTTCCGGTAGACGTTCCGATTCGCGTAAACCTGCTGGCAGTTTCTGTCCACATATCTCTCCCGTTTTCTGATATGAAGACCATCCCGAACCTGCAAGATAACCACGCACAACACACTCAACATCAACACGGTTTGCTTTGCGAACAAGCATTGAACGTCCTTCTAAAAGTTCTGCATCAGTCTGTAACGCGTCCGGATATTCTTCTACTTCGGTTGCAATAATATGATTTGCTACGACAGATTTGGTGTAATTGAACCAAAACTTTGACAATCCAGTTAAGACCCTACCTTTATCTGGAATACCATTGGGTAAGACAACATCAAACGCAGAGATTCGATCAGTAGAGATAATCAGAAACTCATCTCCGAGGTCATAAAGATCGCGAACTTTTCCACGGTGTGCTGGTGTGTAATTCGTTAAATTTGTAGACGTAATAACATTTTGTGACATATTTCTCTCCCAAATTTAAATTATAGATTATTCCTTTAACATATTTTGAAGCACAATGACAGTTCTGTTTTCCGTATCAATTTGGAATGCTTTATCAATTTCTTGTCTTGCCAATTGAGTCTCGCCGAGATAGATATAACACGCAGCCTTCAGCGCATATAGTTCTGCGTTAGAATGGTAGTCATGCCGATAGAGGTATTTTGCATCTGCTTGTAACGCGTTATCAATTGCTCGGATAGCGGCGTTGAAATCAGAACTATCTTTGTACCGCAAATAGAGCACATTTGCTAAGCCGACCCAAGCATCAGCGTTTGATGCATCGTAACGTACAGCATTTTGAAAAGCCTCTTGTGCTAATGGTAGCGGAAGCGCAAGACTTAGATGGCTCCATCCTATACCGTTATGTGCATCCGCTAATTCTGGATCAATATTGAGCGCACGTTCAAAACTGAGCAGTGCCTGCGTATAGTTTCCCGAATTGTATGCATGCCATCCCTGTCCCGTATGATTTGAGGCAGTGGCAGCACCAGTTCCCACGTCATCTGAACAACCAATCTGTGTTAGAAGTGTAAAAACATATATAGAAATTGCGAAAATTGTATAAACAGAGCGCATCATAAACCACCAACACAGACACCTTAATAATAGATTTTAGAATTATTTAACACTCTGCACAAGCGAGGTTAGGAACCTCGCCTACCGGGAAACTAAAGTGTCTATTTATTTACAATTTACCAAAAATCCAGTTTTCTATTCTGTTTTCAAGGTTGACAATAATGGACTTTGGAGTGCCACTGCAACCGCAATACTATTTGCAATTATACCAAATCCAAGGATGAATAACAAGGTAATCGTGAGCGACAACCACGGAAATGATGGAAGATGTCCTTGTGAACCAAGAATTGCAACGACTCCTGAGACAACTCCAATAAGCATACCGATTGTCAGAAGAAAGCAACTCTCAAGGAACAACATTTTTGCAAGCAATTGTTTCCGGAAACCGAAGGCACGCAGCGTTGCCAATTCGCCACGACGTTCGATGATATTTCGGAATAGAACCAGTGCTAAACCGAAAGTGCCGAGTAATACTCCCAACCCCCCAAGGCTTTGGAATGTAGAGATATAGGTGTTTTCAACTGCCCGAAAACTTGCTAATCGTTCTGATGCTGACGTAACATCAAAGCCGTAGTCCTCTAATGTCTTTTCAAGTATCTGTAATGTTTCTTCCCGTAATTCAGTAGGGGTTTTGATGAGGAAGAATTGATATCCACTTTGACTTGGAAAGTATTTCGTAAAATCGGATTCTGATATGATCAATTGACTTTGAAAAAGGCTGTTTTCAACCGTTTCAAGTTCCAACAGTAATGATTTTCCGAACTCATCTTGGATAAGAAAATCTTCCTTTGGGTCATGATGTAAAATCCAACGTAGTGATTTCTCATCACCAATGGCGTGTATTTTGCCTTCTATATTGTTGCCCAACTTTAGTGTTTGCCACGGATCCTCGTTTAACATAACATCCGATGCCCCTAAAATCTGTGGCTTTTGAGGTTGGTAAAGATTAAGACAACTTACATCCTCACCGGGAAGCACGCGAAAGGGAAACACCTCTGATTCTGACAACAATTCAGAATCTTTTACATCGAAATAAAGTTTATCTCTTCCATCTGGTGTATTTAGACTGTGATGCAAAGGCAGCGAAGATTCGGCAACAAAAGCGTATTCTGTTTCTGGCGGAGCATCATGGCGGTTTGCCCCGACAGCAACAATAATACAGCATGCTAAACTCATGATTATAACCGAACCTTTGCTATTTTGCGGTTGCCATGCTGCATTTTTAAATCCAAACCGCAGACGGCTTAGGCGTTTCGGGACCCTCTGTGAACCTAACCATCTGTCAAAAATTAACCAACCCAAGGAAAGGATTGTGAGTGTGAGTATTAAAAATTTTACTACTGGATGCTCAAAAAATGTAATAACTGCGTCAGAAATGCTTCTTACGAAAGGAAAATAACCTATTAATACGCCAACAACAAGTCCGATAGAAAAGAAAATAGAACTTATTTTAACGTTTTTGAGGGTAAGGTTAGGGTTTGTTCCATCGTCTCTTTTACGTGCCAAATGGAAACCAAATAAGCCGCAAGCTGCCAGTAAGATAACAATAATAATTCCGCTCCAATCTCCAGTAAAGAGTTTTCCTTTGTCCATGGTGCCAAAAAAGAGCCCCATGATAAATATTGTAATTCTTGTTGTCTCAATTCTTGACACATTGGCACTTTGGGGTTTAGGTTTGCGTGATGTCTCATCAAAATCGGTCTCCCCTGCAAGGAGTGCTGCAGTTGGTGCCTTACCAAGTCTTTGGACTACATGACGAATGAAAAATGTAACAACTGCAAGTGTCACAAGGATGCCGAAAAGTAAACTCCATCCGCTTATATGGAGATCGATAAAGGGGGTGCCGATAGCCGGTAACCACCACGTTTGCAAGCCAAATATCATCAACCGTGCATAGCCAATAGCAAGTAGACAGCCCAATAGGCTTCCGATGCTTGCAATAAAGATTCCCTCAAAAAGAAAACGATGTCGGATTTTGGCCAGTGGGTAGCCAACAGCCTGTAATATACCGATTTCACGCGACCGTTTCGAAACACCAATGGCGAAGATTGTGCTAACAAGCGTTGCAGCAGCTAATATAATAAAAAAACTTAGACTGCTAAATAACATTCCAAAATCTGTGGAACCGGAAGATGCTTTTAGACCTTCTTGTTGGAGAGACAAGAATTGAAATCCGATCTGTTCTGGCTTGATCTCTTTAAGGTATTCGGTTTCAAAAAGCGATCTGGTAGTACTTATATCTCGCCCCGTTGCTGCTCCCATCCGAATAGTGGTAAGGTCACCAAATCGATTCTGCCAAAGACGTTTACCAGCATCTAACGAAACAAACGCTTTCGGTGTTGCCTTGTACTTATCCCAGTAGTCCTCGTCTTTGCTACGGATGAGACTGTAGTCAATTGTAAAAGGCGGTTCCCATTCAGAAATATCAGTTGTGTTATGGATACCCGGAAATTTTGGAATCAAGTTTGTGTCTGCAGCGATGCTCTCAATTGGCACAATACCTTTTAGTATAAATTCTTCGTTTTCCGTAATATAGTCTTCGTCTGCACTCACGCTATAGTAGGTGACGTTAATTTTATCTCCTACTTTCACACCGAGATCGTCTGCTGCCCATCTATTGAGATAAATTTCAGACAGTTCAATGGGTGATTTGAGGACATTTAATTTACTTTCGACTTCTGATATAGCACTCTTTACTTCAGCCAAATTTTGTTTAGATTTCTGAGTGGTTCGCTGTTGACGCGTTGTTCTTTTTAATTTGGTAACCTCTTTTCTAATTCGATCAATTTCCATTTCAACACTATCGATCTCTTCGCGTTTCTTTGATTTGCGTAGTTTGAGTTCTTGCTGTAGAGTATGAGCATACTTAATGCGAGTCTCTTCAGTAGTGTATTTGCTAACAAAATCTGCAAATACTCCTTCTTCAACAGGAAGTGCCAAGATAGTTGAATATGGGATTTTCTGGATGGGATTTGTTGATTCATCTTGTTGTGACGAATCTGTAGTGGAAATTGTGTTTGCAAGATAAGTTAGTGTTGGGAGCGTTGGTATTTCATTTTGTGATGCAACGGAAAGGGCAGTTTCCGACATCACTGGTTCTAAAAGGAATTGCTGGCTTTGGAGATCAATGTGGTTTTCGTGCTCCGTAATATATAAGCCAAGTTCCTCAAGTGTTAAAGTTAACGAATCTGGTGAGATAATGGCAGGTTCGGTTGTAAACAGCGCGTTTACTTTACCTGATTGTGCAAGTGCTTTTTGCAATACAGGAAGTGCGATGTATGCATTTAGCGGAAGGCTTTGATGCGTCTGAAGGCTAAACCTGCCAGCCTTCTCAGTCCGGATAATATCACCGACGATCAAGCGTAACCTTTGGATAACATCGGCTGCATCTCGTTTACCGAGCAGGAATTCTGGATGGATTTCAACTGCTTGCGGAAAATTAACAAGGATCGCATCACCGATTTGGACCTTCAGTTCGTTTTGAAGTGCTTCATTAATCACAATGTTTGCAAAAGGTGAATCTGTAGCACTGTTCAAATTAGGAACAGCATGATCTTCCCATAGACGAAAGAAAGTATTATCAACACCGTAGATGTTAACTTTTGATGCACGTGTTTCGGTTTCCGCTGCGACAACTGTCCCATTCAGCAGAATTGCTGGCACCATATTCTGTCGGTTTAATAACTCGGGTTTAAAAAAATGGTCAGCAATAAGCGCGTGCTGAATTGTGCCGAGGCGTTCCAACGTGATGTCGCGTAGGCTGCCGCGCATGGAATCGCCCACAATTAAAGCACCTGCAAGAACGCCGGTCGCGACTGCGGTGCAGAGGGCAACAATAAGATGAATTTGCCAATAATGTTTTGCAGTTGACCAAAATGTTCGCATAATTGTAAATATTACTCAGATGTGTCCGTGATTCTAAGCTACCTGCCATTCCCCTTTTCTAAAGTGCAAACACCATCAGCGAGTTTAAGTTGGTTTTCAAACCTACCAGCAAGTTCAAGGTTGTGCGTCACGACAATTAAGATGTTTCGTTCAGTGCGGTGCAGTTCAAAAAGTAGATCCGCTATCGTTCCAGCAGTGGTCGTGTCAAGATTGCCAGTTGGTTCATCACAGAGGAGGATACCTGGTTTATTGATGAGGGCGCGGGCGATTGCAACTCGTTGGCGTTCACCACCGGAAAGTTCTGCAGGACGATGCGACATGCGATCAGTCAATCCGACGCGTTTCAGGAGTTCTTGCGCAAGTTGTGTAGCATCCGACTGCTGTTTAAAGGCAAGTGTCGGGATTAGAACATTCTCAAGCACAGAGTATTGTGGAAGAAGATAATGATCTTGGAATACGAACCCAACTACAGCATTCCGATAGCGAGCAAGTTCAGGTTCAGAAAGTTTAAAGGGATCGGTTCCGTTAATCTCAACTTCGCCGTTAGAGGGTTCTTCTAATGTCCCGATAATATGCAATAGTGTGCTTTTGCCAGAGCCAGAAGGACCGGTAATTGCCACTGACGTTCCTGCGTTGAAGCTAAATGAAACATCTTGTAAAACCTGAATTTTTCCAAAATCTTTAGACAAGTTTGAAATCTTAAGCTGATGTGCTTTATCAGTAGTTTCTTTCATATTAATAGGAGATAAATCAGAAGGGGAAAGACACGCTTAGTATTTGGAAAATACAAGCATTATTTTGTGTCAATTTGAGAGATGATGAACTCGGGTATTGGAATGGCGCGTATTTTTTCACCCGGATTTGTTATGCAGCAGACTGTGGTTAGTTGTCCACGTGCAATATCTTTACCTTCATGGGTAAAGTGAAATTGGTATGTGAGTGATTTCGTTCCTTTTTTCGATATCCAAAGCCGGATGTCCACCTCATCTTCAAATCGCAGTGGACTAAGATATTCACAAGAAGCGGTAAGTCGGGGCCATCCGATTTTGTTCCCATCCCATTCAGTTGCGACACTTGTGCCCAAACTACGTAGGAATTCGTGTTCGGCAGATTCCATAAAGATAAAAAATCTTGAAAAATGGACGATGCCCGCCATATCCGTATCGGAAAATTCTATCTTCCGTTTTGTTCGGTACTCAGTGTGCATTGGTGTCAAATCACGGTTTCTATTTTTCGTGATTCATGTTTGATTTGCAATTACTGTTGTTCGACGCGCTTAAAAAGCACGTCTGCAAGGAATTGTATTCGTAATTTTGTTTGAAATTGACGCTTACGGATTTCACAATGTTACATATTAGTTTTTAGGAAATTCTGGAACATCTTTGTAAAGACTCCACGTTTCAGCATATATTTTCCAATAACCATCTGAAGGATCAATCATTAGGATCAATTCTTTGGTGCCTTTATCAGAATATGCTGGGCGCGTACCTGATGCGGGAGTTCCTTTAAATTCTTGCAAAAAAGTGACATCCGCAACTGCCCTATCCCCATTAATTACCGGTTCAGAGATCGTAACCTGAATATCAGCATAGTGTCTGTTTAACTTTTCCATTTTCTGGCGAAGTTCTTTTTTTCTAAGATAGATAAGGGTTTCGTCCTTTCCATCTCGCACAGTGACACGCGTAATTAAGGCTTTCTCAGCATAGATTGACATATAGGTATCAAGGTCTTTCTCTTCCCATGCCTTCTGCCATTTTAAAAGAATCTGACCTATTTTGAGCTGTGTATCAATTGGTGCGTCACCGCTATAGATACCTGAATCAGATTTTTCTGAGATAGCGTCAACATCTGGTTGGTCGTGTTGAGAAATAGGTTGATCTGTAATATAATCGCTTCCGACCTCGTCATTGATAAGTTTCCATCTTCTGAAAAAGAAACCTTTCTTCTCAATCGTTAGTGTTCGCGGATGTGTTTCTATGAATGTTCCATTGCTACTGACCGTAACACTGATATTGTCAACTACGTGTCGGGTATTTGAGTGGGCAACAGGCGTATATGTTGCTCGGCTTAGATCAACATCTAATTCTTGATCCATATGTAGGCGAGCAAGTCGATAATTATCTAATCGCTTTTTCCGAGCAGATTTATCCCAAAGTGAATCGTACTTCTTTATATTCTGAGATTCAAGTGCTTTTTTCCATTCTAATACGAATGGGGCAACAGGACTGTTAGATTGAGAAACAGTATCTACAGGGATTTCCTGGGTGCCTGCTTCAAAAGCACTGAGATCAGAGCCAAATTCTTCACTAACGACCTCTTCACTGACGAGTTTCCAGCGTTGCCGAATGAGTCCTGTTTTAGCAACAGTCAGGGTTCTTGATTGGATCAGTGGCTCACCAATGGTATGGAGAAGCATAGGGATTTCTTCAATCCGCAAGTAACTCGGATCCTGCGGATCCTTGCGTGTCCTATTTACAGCATTATCGATATTGACCTCAATTTTGATGTTTTCTTCAAACAACTGCGTGGTGTTATGATAGCCTGAAGTATGTTGCTCTTGAAATTTTTTAACCCAGAGCGCATTATAACTTTGTAGATCTCCTGATTCAACCGCATTTTTCCATTTTGCCAAAAAACCGGCAGGCGTTTCACTTGATCGGGTGAGCAGGATACCACAAACAGCCAAAATAACAATTAATATGATCGTTCCCCACTTTAGGGAAGTTGACAAAGAAAATTTTGAAGTGTTTAGGGCGTTGTTTTGAAAATCGCTCATCAGCTCGCCTCCTTATAGTTTGGGAACATTTTCATAGATTTGCCAAGTTTCCCGATATATTTTCCATGCACCTTGTACTTGATGTACCCATACTTCCCTAATCCAGATATCGTATAAAGCGGTATCATCCTCTGTTTCCGCAGGAGCGACTAACCGGCTTAATCTATATGTTCCGATCACGCTTTCTTGTTCAACTTCAGAGAAACTTTCTGCTTTCTGCCAAGACTGAGCGTTCATCTCACGGAGCGCGGTCTCAAAATCAGTGCGGTTGATAGTACTCGGATTTTCTTTGCTTTCTCGAGTAACGATTTTATTGACCGCAATATTTGGACTATAAAATGCAAAATGGGCATTTACGTTCTTACTATTCCATGCTCTTTCCCACTTATTTAGTGCTGCTTTTCCGGCATTGATTTGCTGAGTAGAAAGTGATGTCCTCCCTGTTCGCTTCGGTTCATTGCTATGCAGTTGCTTTTCATAAGCACGTGCCTGTTCTGCAGTTTTTCTGAGATATTCCTGATGTTCAGCTGCGATGTTCTGCTTTTTGGCTTTCTCCAACATGTCAGTATAAATCTTGGCTTGTTCGCGCAACTGCTTTCTGAGAGATTCTGCTTCAGCAACTGATGCACGTTTCTGCTTACTTGCAGATTTTGCCATTGTTTCAGCCACTTCAAGTTTCCGAGAAAGTTCTTTCACTTGCAGACCGTAATTACGGACATCCCCTTCCAAACGCGCGGCATTTGCTTGAAGCGATTTTAAGGATTCACTAAGTTCAGCAGCTTTCTGCTCCTTAATATTTCGAGCGTCGCTCAGTTCCTGTTTTTCGTTTTCAAGTGTGCGAATGGTTTGCAGGTGTTCCTTCTCAGTCTCACGAAGTTGCTGGACTCCATTCTCTAAACCCGTAATTTCAGTTTTTTTTGTATTGATGTCTTTTCTGAGTTCAACAATGAGAGCGTCTTTTTCCAGAATGGTAGCGTTTAATTCGGCATTCATTGTGTTTTGCACTGCTTTTCGTTGCGCAATTTTTGCATGCGTGATCGCTTGGGTAGCGAAGCGTAGTGCATCAATCCCATTGTTCTCATTGAGAGCCTCTTTTGCCTTATCAAGATAAGTTTCTGCTTGCTCAAATTCTTCAAATGCAAGAGAGGGGGCATTTACCTCACGGGCTAATTTGATTGCCTTTTCTGCTTGAAGCAGTTGTGCGTCAACATCTTCGTGTTCAATAGTTCCAAGTTTTCCGCCACAAGCACTTAGAAATATAGGTAAAATTAATAAACAAGAAAAAAGAATATGAGTTAATAACTTATAACGTTTTACGAACATCTCCCCTTTAAATAAAACACAAAATTGTTTCATTTTTAAGACTCCTTTTCTGTAGTAATTCTAATTTGAAAGATATTTATGTCTATTGTTGTGAACCACGCAGGTAATTTCTATACCCCTAAAAAATTAAGACTCCCCTTCAATCCCAATCATAGATGGGTAGTGCTAAAACTTGTGGTTGTGAAGTGCCTGTTTTCATTTGCACAAGTGCTTCTTTAATTGCTGTTGCACGTGTTTTGCCAACACCTTCAACGTTTTGGAGCGCGTCAATATTAGATGTGATGATTCCATCTAACGTTTTAAAGTTTTGTACAATATTTTCAACGATGTTCATCGGGATACGTGGTATTTGGCTAAGCATCCTATACCCACGCAGTGCTAATGTTTCTAAACTATGATTAAAATCTCTTGGATAGCCAAGTGCTTCACTGATCCTGCTCTCTGCAGCTAAATCCGTTGCACTCAGTCCAAAAATCTGTTCATACGCTGATATACGTCTTTTTCTTTCTCTCTATAGTAATCTTTAATAATGAATAGTGCTCTCTCAATTTCTGTGGATAATTCTGAAGGGATAAGTTGGAGTGATTGTGCCTCCGTGCCTAATTCGATTCGGTATCTATTTAATTCGTGTTCAGTACGTCTAACCCGCTCACATACCTGAATAGCCATAATTACATTTGACAGCGTGACTGTCCCATTTAGTTCTGCCCAATTTAGTGTTGCAACTACATGCTGCATGGTTTTAACGTATTGCGTCAACGCCAGCATAGCCTGATTAGCACCTGAGACTAAAACTGGACGATCACGAAAAAGATAGCGTTGATTTTCCGTGTATAGAGTAAGTGTATTACGGCGTCTTGAGACAGCAAGTACAATATGCCCAGTTTCTTTAGCGAATTTTTCTGCTGCACGATGGCGTAATCCTGTTTCATTAGAGACAATAGATGGGTTCACCATCAACGTAACATTCGCCCGTGCAATACGTTTCATATCCGATGAGAGGATAATAGCGCCATCCATCTTTGCTAATTCAGATAGGCGCGTAGGCGTAAACTGGCAATTTATCCGAAAACCGCCTTCTGTCAAATTAAGGATTTCAGGGGAATCTCCAACAACGATCAAACCGCCTGTCTTGGCTTGAATAATATAATCAATACCTGCTCTTAAAGAGGTGCCAGGAGATAGTAGTTTTAACGTGGCGACGAGTTCCCGTTCCTTCTGATTTTCGGTTGGAATTTTCAACACAACTCTCATCTCCCACTGTAACAGTTAAAAATAACACATTAAATTGTATAATGTCAAGGGTATCTTAGGAGAAGGGTGTGTAAATATTTGGGCATTAACCATATCATCTGTCTTGTTGGAGGGCTTTGTAAGCCCGATTTATCGGAATCAACGCCAAATGCGCGT
>JAPPMR010000089.1 GCA_028818995.1 Candidatus Poribacteria bacterium
CTCGTATTGTCCTAATTTGCGTTTCGTCATCCCGCGATTGTGGTAGCGTACATCGTTCGGCCCCAGTCGTATTGCCTCATCATAATCGGCGATCGCAGCCTCGTATTGTTCAAGCTTGTCTTTTGCATACCCCCGGTTACCGTAAGCTGTGGTATAATTTGGGTTAAGTCGTATTGCCTCATCACAATCAGCGATCGCAGCCTCGTATTGTTCAAGCTTATTTTTTAGATATCCTCGGTTGTTGTAGGCACAGACGTAATTTGGATTAAGCCGTATTGCCTCATCATAATCAGCAATCGCAGCCTCGTATTGTTCAAGTTTATCTTTTGCCCACCCCCTGTTGGCGTAGGCATAGTAGGCAAAAGCGTGGTTTGAACTTAGGCGTATTGCTGCATCAAAATCAGCCATTGCCGACTCGTATTGACCCAACCAATTCTTCGCAAGCCCACGCCTATTGTAAGCTGCAGCAGAATCTGGATTGATACGAATTTCCTCATTATAACGAGTAATCGCCGTCTCATAGTCTATTACTGCCTCCTCACGTTGTCCGAGTTTCTCCTTTGCTCTACCTCTCTGAGCATAGGCATTTGGATAATCAGGTTTTAGCTGGATAGCTTCATCAAAGTCAGAAATCGCAGATTCATGTTGCCCAAGTTGGTTCTTTACATAGCCCCGATTTGCATAGCCAAAGTGGTAGTTAGGATCCAATCGTATTACTTCCTCATAGTCGGCAATAGCAGCCTCATGTTGTCCTAATCGATTCTTTGCAATTCCACGACTGTTATAGGCTCCGACTAAAGTTGGATCTAATCGAAGAGCCTCATTACAGTCTGCAATCGCCTCATCAAGTTGGTCAAGTTGACTCTTCACATATCCCCGGTTGGAATAGGCAGCCGCTTCATCCGGTTTTAGTCGAATGGCCTCATCATAGTCCGCAATCGCAGCTTCGTATTGCCCCAATTTGTGTTTTGCAATACCTCGATTGGTCCAGGCCTCGGCAAAGTCAGGTTTTAATCGTATTGCCTCATCATAGTCAAGGAGGGCGGCTTCATGGTGGTAAATTTCGTTTTTTGCGCCGCCGCGGTTGTAGTAGGCATCTGTATACTCGGGATTTAGGCGTATCGCCTCGTCGTAATCGGCAATCGCAGCCTCATATTGTTTCAGTTCACCTTTGGCAATACCGCGGTTGTAGTATGCATCTGCGTGGTCCGGCTTCAGGCGTATCGCTTCGTCATAATCAGCGATGGCGGGTTCGTATTGTTCCAATTCACCCTTGACGACACCACGGTTGTAGTAGACGTCTGTATACTCTGGGTTCAGTCGTATTGCCTCGCCATAATCGGCAATCGCAGGTTCGTGTTGGTTCAGTTCACCCCTCGCCCAACCCCGATTGTAGTATGCATTGGCATATTCTGGATTCAAGCGTATTGCCTCATCATAATCGGATATGGCCTCTTCAAGTTGACCGAGTGATGCCTTTGTAGCCCCTCGATCATTGTAAAAAACAGCATCGGGTTTGAGAGATAACGACTTGTCGTAAGCAGAAAGTGCCTCTTCTTTCCGACCACTTTCTGAAAGGAGGGATCCAACGGAAAACCAAGCATGGGCAGCAAGTTCGGTGTCTATTGCTTCGGCAAGAGTAGCCACGGCACGCCACTGCTCAATTGTATCTTCAACTGTTCCAGTTGTCTCAGGATTATTGATGTCCTCTATAATTTTAATGAGCGTTTCTGCGTTCACGGTTTTCCTTAATGAGGTATCTGAAGAGAATAGGAGACCTCACATCATTTTCGTATATTGATATTCGTTTTCTAAGGGGTATTTTAGGGTGGGAGGGTTGGCTATTGTGTATACGGGTTTACGGACACTAATTTCTATTCTACTTGCTTTTGGAGTTAGCAAAACTCATGCGCCCCATATAATTGCTTCAACTATGTCAGAAACTTGTTCTACTATTTCATCTGGCATCTCAATTTCAAAAACAGCATTTCTTGCATGCCAATCCAAACACTTGATTTGATCTGTCTGAATTGCACCATGCACTGAAAGACCTTCTGGAATAACAACATCAAAACGACTCGTTCTGACAGTTCGGGTAATGGGACAAACAACAGCAACCTTTCGCCAATAGTTAAAATCCGAGGAGGATAGAACAAGAGCGGGACGACGTTTCATAGTTTCATTCCCGGTTTGAGGATCAAAATCTATCCACACAACGTCACCTCGCACCGGCACGTATTCCGGGTCGTACTGGGTTGCTGCTACCATACTTCATTACCGACCGGTGGTCCGGTGTCTACCTCTCCGGATGCAGTATCATCAGTCTCTTGTGCAAGGAGGTCAGACAGTTTCACACGGGGGCGTTTTGCGGGACGACCAACCTTTTCGGCACGATGCAGTTTAAAAGGTCTTTTATCTACAGAATCATCGGATCCGTTCATATTGACATCTTGTGCAAGGAGGTCAGACAGTTTCACGCGCGGAAGTTTTGCGGGACGACCAACCTTTTCGGGCCGATGCGGCTTGGGCATGCTTTGACCCAAGGAATGATTTTGGATTTTCATATCGAATTCCTCCTCATTACTCTCTTCAATGTCGGCTTTGCACTTCTCAATGAGGGTGTCAATGGAGTCCATCAAGGGAGTTAAAAGATGATTTTTATTTTCGCCAACGACAGCAGTTAAAGCCTCCAAAGATCCAACAAGCTGTTGATAATCGTTGGGATTCAACGAGGCCAAAAGCTGACTCTCATTCCGTCCGACTACATCGGCCAATATATCCACAGCCACAGCAAGCGATTGAGGCACACCGACTGTTTTGGGAATAAGTGAACTGGGAGCCGGTTTTTGGTACTCAGCGGGACTCAATCCGTCAGCATCTTCAAATGCAATATCTAATTCAACACGATCTGCTATTGGTGGGGACTGTGGTGTCCGTTGCCTATCGGTTGACATAATTTACCCCTCTCAAGTTTCCTCTATCATATACTGCGTATGTTCACATCACACGAATCTAAATCTTCTTTTCGTCTACAATAAACTGCCTTTTCCTTAATGTTTAACGAACAATCCAGGATTACGTTTACTATACCATGCCAAATTATCGGTGTCAAGGAAAACGCATAAAAATTATATCATGCCAAAATACCGATGTCAAGAGAAATTTGAAAATTGGCAAGTACACAATCAATTTGTTCCAGAGAGATGTTACCTTTAACGACTCCGAGTAGAATGCTGGCTAAATTGAGTCAAATAATTCCCAATCTTATCCTGAATCCCCCGCGCAGTTGCCGCCGATCCAACATAGTGGCTTACGAGGATACCAAAAGCCAACACCTCACGATCTGCTGTTGTAGTGTAGCCAGCAAGTGCGGAAACACCACTTAACGTCCCTGTTTTCGCACGCAATGTCTTTTCAGCGTACATTCCTTGCATCCGATTCCTCAAAGTGCCATCAACACCAGCGATTGGAAGCGATGTCATAAATTCTGGTGCCAACTCAAAATTGCTATACATATAGACAAGTAATTTGGTCAACAATTCAACGTTGAGGAGATTGTAGCGAGAAAGTCCAGAACCGTCAACAAATCGGTGTGCAGGCGGTTCACCCAGAATCTCATCTAAAAATTCAGTAACAGTCTCTCTCCCCTTTTTCCACGTTCCCGGTTCACCCTTTACTTCAGCACCTATAGTTTTGAAAAGGAACTCTGCAATCCAATTGTTACTCGGTTTGTTCATTAGTTTGATGATGTCGGCAAGTGGTGGGGATAGATGTGCGGCAACTCTGTTTGCTTCTGATGGCACTGTTCCTGAGACAACCTCACCCATTACATTAATACCTTTTTGCGTCAGTGTGGTTTTCAGAAGATAGCCGCAAGCAATTGCCCTGCTACCTGTTTTAGCATCGGGTTCAATGTTGCGGATACTTAAGGCACTAATCCGAAGTGGTTTATCATCCCACATCCAGCCTGGACCTTCCCTAACAGTATCAAGGTAAGTTTCGTCTACAACAATGTTCCCTTGTACTGTTTTTACACCTGTTTGTGCAAATGCCTCACACAATTCCACAATATCATCTGATTGAAGTACCGGGTCAGCTTTACCTTTAAGATATATGTTTCCTACAACTTGTGCGTCCGTTGTCGTATCGGTGTAAAGCGTTGTTGCAAACTGATAGCCCGATCCAAGTTTGGCCAAGGCGGTTGCTGCCGTAAACAGTTTCGTTGTTGAAGCGGGATGATGCAATTTGTGGTCATTTTTGGCATAAATGACCTCTCCCGTTTCAACTGCAACGACTTTTATGCCTATGCTTGCCGTTGTAAACAGCGCGTCTTGCAATACTACATCAATATCCGCATGTAGTTTTTCAAGTGGATCGATAGAGGGTGTTGGCGGTTGTGGCTGGATGGGTTTTGTCCCGAATATTCCACAACTTGATAGCAACAATATACAACAAATTAAAAAAATGCTATAAGTTTTCATAATCTATTAATGTAGCATAAATCTTTAGATTATGAAAGCAAAACATGTTGTGAATTGACAAGATTCGTCAACATAGATACGATTACAATAATCTTGACTTTTGCCCTAAATTGTGATAGAATTTCAACGAAAATAAACGGGTATTGCCATTAAAGGAGACATCGAATTTTGGCGTTGTAGAGCGAGGTTTGCAAGCCTATGTTCAAAAGCGCAAGTCAAAACTAATGTAAAAACACATGGTTGAATTTTACGATACAACACTCAGGGACGGTAGCCAAGCCGAAGGCGTAACATTTTCCGTTGAAGACAAACTTATCATCATAGAAGTATTAGACGAGTTAGGTATTCGCTACATTGAAGGTGGTTACCCTGGTTCTAACCCGAAAGATATAGAGTTCTTCAAACGGGCAAAAGATATGGCGTTGAAAACAGCAACAGTTGTGCCGTTTGGCAGCACCCGATATCCTACATATTCCCCCGATGCTGACCCGAACTTGTCTGCTTTACTTGATACAGGGGCGAGAACTGTCACGATTTTTGGTAAAAGTTGGCGGCTCCACGCAACGGATGTCTTACGAGTTTCAGCAGAAGAAAACTTGGAATTAATTGAGAGTTCTGTTGCGTATCTTGTGGAAAACGGACGTGAAGTAATTTACGATGCCGAACACTTTTTTGATGGATACGCTGATGACTCGGAGTATGCAGTTCAAACACTTCGTGCCGCCGCAGTAGGTGGTGCGAAATGCCTCGTTCTTTGTGATACCAACGGAGGTCGGTTGCCTTTAGAAATTCAACAAGGTGTAAAAGCGGCGATGTCCACATTCCCTTTGCCTATCGGTATCCATGCTCACAATGACGCTGGTATGGGCACAGCAAATTCTGTGTTGGCTGTTCAAGCCGGTGCAAACCATGTGCAGGGAACGTTCAACGGCTACGGTGAGCGGTGTGGCAATGCTAATCTTGCCTCTATTATCCCTACAATTCAACTAAAGTTAGGTATTAATTGTATTAGTGATGATCAATTACAAGCAATTACCCGCGTATCTCGGTTAATCAGTGAGTTGGCAAACCTGCCGCATGATGAACGCCAACCCTATGTTGGACGCTCCGCTTTCGCGCATAAGGGTGGTTTACACACGGACGCTATCCGAAAAAATCGCCTCACGTATGAACATATCATCCCTGAAAACGTTGGCAATACTCAACGCATTCTTGTCTCTGACCAAGCGGGGCGGGGCACTATCATGAAAAAAATTGAGAAGGAGTATCCGAACTACGATAAGAACTCGCCACAGGTACTTGAACTCTTCAACCGCCTTAAAGAATTAGAGAATGAAGGGTATCAGTATGAAGCTGCTGAAGCATCTTTTGAGTTGTTGACACGCAAAGTCTTTAATGGGTATGAATCCTTTTTTGAACGACTCGGTTTTCGCGTTATTATTGAGAAGTTTACCGATCACACCATGCGTTCAGAGGCAACAGTAAAAGTTACTACACCAGACGGTGCTACGACCCACACAGCGGCGGATGGCGATGGTCCTGTGAATGCGTTGGACACGGCACTAAGGAAAGCGCTTGAACAGTTCTATCCCGCCTTGCAGACAGTCAGATTGATAGATTACAAAGTTCGGGTTTTAGATACTAAAGCAGGAACCGGTTCAAAGGTACGTGTGCTTATTGAAGCGAGTGATGGCGAAATGAATTGGAGCACCGTCGGGGTTTCTGAAAATATCATATCGGCAAGTTACGAAGCACTCATCGATAGTTTCGAATATAAGTTGTATAAAGATGAAGATGCAGCCAAATAAATCCTGCCTACTGTTTATAACTCTAAACTTTCCTTGACATTATTTTATATAAATGTTATACTTATTATAACATTATTGGAGGTGTGACATGGGAAATTTAGACCAAATTGAAAAAGCGGCGCAAAAACTAATAGGATTGTGTCAGAAAGAAAAACCGACAAAGACCGACAAGCAAAAGATGTTAGGGTTACACGCCGACATCCTTTCAGGTATTGAAAATCTTACGGAATGTGAACTCTGTGGTGCTATCAGTGAAGTGATTGTAACGATGACGTTAGCTGAAGTCACAGCGAAATTGTGTAAGGAATGCGGCTTTAAAGCGTTGGACGTGGGAAAAATTCAGAAGACGACATCCCGAAAACGCACTCCCACTGCGAAAAAGCGGAATACTGATTCAAAAAAGACAGCACCAAAACCTGCTGAAACCCCTCAAGAACCTGAGTCCCCTGCAGCATTACATACTCGTGTGGAAGAACAGACTGGGATTAAGAAAACCGATGTCAAACGTCTACACAAAATTGTGCAGGAAATTGCAACGCCGATGAATTTGGAAAATACTCTGACCTATGTGAAGCGCGAGGTAGAAAATGCTAAATTAAAGGTGGATGGACAAGCGTTGGAAAAGGCAGTGGAAATTTTAAGGGCTGCATAAAATATAGCATACTCCGTTGTACCGTTACCCAGTTGGAATATCCTTTATCCAATCACGATGTACTTGATACCATTCAACGAGTGCAGTGATCCCTTCACGGAAAGTTACCTGTGGTCGCCATCCCAAAAGTTGTCCTGCTTTTTGGATATTTGCCCACGTAGCACGTACATCCGCAGGATGAAACGGTTGATGTGATAATTCCGCCTTCTTGCCGACAAGTTCCTCTATCAATCTAATTGTATCAATTAATACAATCGGACTATCTGAACCGAGATTTATGACCGTGTATCCCAGCGGTTTCAGTCCTGCTATCACGCCCCGTGCAATGTCTTCAACATAGGTGTAATCGCGCGAGGACTGTTTTCCATCACCATAGACAATAACCGGTTTTCCCTCACTAATCCATTGGACAAAACGAAACGCACTCATATCCGGACGTCCAGCGGGTCCATAGACAGTAAAGAAACGAAATATTGTTACGTCAATATCGTAGAGATGGTGGTAACTATGACAGAGTGCCTCTGCCCCTTTTTTTGAGGCAGCATAAGGGGAAAGCGGTCCATCTGTGTTCGCCTCTTCACTGAATGGAAGCGGATTATTGGCACCGTATAAACTTGAGGTAGAAGCTAACACAAATTTCTTTATTTTAGATGTACGACAGAGTTCCAGTAGGTTTAGTGTGCCTGTAATGTTTGTATCAATGTAAACCCAAGGATTTTCAACGGATTGCCGAACACCTGCCCGTGCTGCGAGGTTAATCACAGCATCAAAATGTTCATCAAATATGGGTTCAAGTGAAGCAAGGTCGCAAATATCTACACGGTGAAAATGAAATTCAGGTAGTGTTTGAAGTTGTGAAAGTCGCCACTTTTTAACCGTGACATCATAAGCATCGTTTAAGTTATCAATTCCAACCACGGTATGTCCTTCTGCGATAAGAAATTCAGTGACTTTCCACCCTATAAATCCAGCACATCCCGTGACAAGATATTTCATACCAATCCTCTACTAATTGATGCTTCTTTTATCCTCACTTAAGAAGCGATTTTACGACTATGCTTTATTCATCATCTACTTGGATATCATCAAGTTGCTCTTGAAAAAGCGATAACTCTATTTTAGCTTCTTCAGGTTTTGTATCCATTTCCGTTCCGAGTTCTTCCAATCGCTTTTCCTGCAAGACCATCAAAGTGTCCACTTTATCAACTTTCTGTTTTCCCTTTGTAATATTCTCATAATTAGCGTCTGCGCGGTTACAAAGTATCATTAACTCCCGATAATCTCTTATGCCTTGGTCTAATTGAGTCAAACCCCCACTGATATATGTTAGTTCAACGCGATACCGCTCCAAGTCTGTCCCTGTAAAAAAGTTAGAGAGTTTTTCTAAGACATCATTTAATTCAGTAAGCTGAATTTCCTTTTCAGACCACAGTATCTTTTTAGCAATGCCATCTACACTATCGTTACCAATAACTGAAGCGTGATTTTTCAGGTTTTCCTGAAGTTGTTTCTGTAAGTTAACTAACCCTGATTTTTGATTTCTTATTGCCTGCCTAAAATTTTCACAATCAGTTCGGATCTCAGGCAATTTTCCGTGAAGTTCCTGATACTTCTTTTTGAGTTTTTCAACATTTAAAATATAAGTTGGATACTGAATTTTGATATTCTTTGAAATCTCAGATTTCATTTTTTGGACTTTAAGCTTACTTGGCGCAATTCTTTCAAGACTCATGAGACCGCATAGAGTTGCCATCGAACCTGAAAATGATAGGAGTGCTGAGCCTGCAAAGAATAAGATGCTTTCCGCTGCTTGTGCCAATCCCAACCACCCGATTACACCGACAAATGAACCACTGCCTATGAGAACCATCGGAAAGGACAAATATTTTTTTATTTCATCTTTGGCTTTAGAATCCATATTTATCTCCTGTGTGTAGCACAATATCTCAATCCATCAAGTGCAATCGCAGCTTAAGGCTTTTCAGCTAATAGGGTATCAATTTGTTTTTTGAGTTCAGTATAAATTTCTGGGTTAAAATTCGCTTTCCGATGAAACACAATTTTTCCTTGCGGTGAAATTAGATACAGATTGGGTTTCTTTTTTTCTGTTTGATAGCGTTGATGTACTTGCCCTTTCCAATCCATTAGGAACGTTACGGGTGGAGGCTTTCTTTTTATTCGGGAACGAATGAATCCTTTCGGTATAAATCCCGGTACGCTCCGCATATCCGCAATTATATAAGCAGTAACCCGTTTATCTTTCTTATAGTCTTTTTGAAATGCTTCTGCCCATTTGTCGTCTTCCTTCCGAATCTTCCGATTGCCCAAAATCAGTAAAACAAGTTTTCCGCGCAGCTTCTTCAAATTGTGCTGTTTCTCTTCAGCATCTTGAAGTGTAAAATCTGGTGCAGCATCCCCTACTTTTGGGGGTTTCACCTCTGCAAGGCTTGTAACACCTACTAACGTAACACAAATGAGCAGACATGTAATTATCTTCATCATACTTAATTTTATCACAAGATATGAATTGATGTCAAGCAGTGAACGAACACATGTTAAATTTGCGTTGATATTAGCGGATAAATCTGTTATCATATTGAAATAGTTATTCTGTAAAGGCATTTCGCTTATGAACGCTGAACCAACCGCTATAAACGAACTACTCACTCAGATTCGTCAACATCTTCTTCCACAAGTTGCGAGTCTCACTGAATTCCAGTCAGTGACCGAGTTGCAACAATTTCGGAACCGTTTGCATAGTATCCACAATTTTTCTTTGCGTGCTGCACTGTCAGGTGAGATTAGTAATCAAGTTGAGGTCCTGCTTTCAACGAGTGCAAGTTTTTGGCACCTTATTGCTGAAAACGAGATGCTGTTGACAAACTTGAAGGACTTTACACGCGTTCGCACCTTCTCAGCAGAAGCAGAAGGCATAACTAACTTAGAGGAACTGCTTTCTGGAGAGGACACGCTGCGCGATGTGATTATCAACAGTATCGCCTTTATGCTAAATTGGAAGGCGAATACTATCTGGGTTGATTCTGCTAAAAAAGCACGCACTGCGATGACAAAAAACTATATGCTTGAGATTCAAGATAGGATTTGGCAGTTTATCAAAGAAAGTCAAAATCAGTCAGAGCCGATTGATGTGGAACAATCTGAACGGATTCGACAACGAGCAGAAAAGTTCATGCAGATCATTCAAGTGGGTGAATTGACGACTGAAGCACAAGTGACCTTGTTGATGCAGATTTATAACATGTTACTCCGGTTCCAACTTGGACAACTGATTATCCAGTTAGAAAACCTGCAAGAAATTGAAACTAATTGAGGTTGCTGCCTATAAGTAAAAGGCTACTGTATGAAGAAAGAACTGTTTGAATCACTTGTTGAAGTTATAGCGACACTAAGAGGCGAGAACGGATGCCCGTGGGATCGGGAACAGACACATACATCTTTAAAATCCACACTCATAGAGGAAACCTACGAGACAGTTGAAGCGATTGATTCTGGCGATCCCCGAAAATTGAAAGAAGAACTCGGTGATCTTCTGCTGAACGTCATGCTCCAAGCGCAAATTGCTGCAGAAAACAAGGATTTTGACATCTACGATGTGATTGATACTTTGACAGAGAAATTAATTCGAAGACATCCACATGTTTTTGGTGATGTTGATGTTGATAACGCTGCAGAGGTCGTCAAGAACTGGGAAGCCATTAAAAGTCAAGAGGCTGGTTACGAAGATAGAAAATCGGTGCTTGACGGTATTCCGAATGCTTTACCCGCTTTACTTCGTGGGCAGAAAATACAGAAACGAGCAGCGCGAGTCGGTTTTGATTGGGATGACATTGCTGATGTGGTTGCGAAAGTAGACGAAGAGTTATTAGAGGTTAAGGAGAGCCTGCAGAAAAATGACTCAGATGCGGTTGAAATGGAAATAGGAGACCTACTGTTTGCTGTTGTGAATTTGTGCCGTTTTGTTGACCTTCAAGCCGAGGAGACGTTGCGAAAATCAAACCGTAAGTTTATTGCTCGTTTTAAACGGATGGAAACTGAACTGGCAAAACAAGGGAAGACTATTTCCGAGCAAACTCTCGCTGAACTCGACGAAATTTGGGAAGATGTTAAAAAAGATGAATCATGAAGTCCTCTGATAAGTTTCAAACATACCCAGAATATGAAAAGTACTCCCAACTTATCAATCAATTAGATCCGAACGCATCATCACAGGTTGTAATTGTACATCGGACATCTAATCCTATTTGTGAATCAGGCAAAAAACTTGGTGTTTTTTCCGGATCTTTTAATCCGCTTACTGTGGCACACATCAAACTGGTTGAGGAAGCACGAGAACATTTCCAACTTGATGAGATGCTTTTGCTGCTTGCTAAGGCAAACGTTGATAAAGATGTATTTGGGTGGTCGTTAGCTGGTAGGATTCTTACACTCAAACATTATGCAGAAAAACATAATGATGTTTCAATTGGTCTATCCAGTCATGGTCGATACATTGACAAAGTAGAAGCTTTGAGAGCGGTTTATCCTGTTGATACGGAGTTTCACTTCATTGTCGGCTACGATACATTGGTACGGATTTTTGATCCGAAATACTATACGGATATCCAGACAGAATTACAATACCTTTTTTCACAGTGCTGCTTCATCGCTGCAAATCGTGACCATGTAGACATAGAAACGATAAAAGAATTCCTTGCTCAGCCAGCACTTCAATCGTATAAATCATCAATTGCCTACTTAATACTCCCAGAATTCTATGCGGAAGTTTCCTCCACAGAAGTGCGTCAGCGGATAGCACAAGGGGATAACATCTCTCATTTAGTCCCACTTGTTATTGCCGAATTTTTGGAATAACCATTCCCGTTATACCATCTATAGTTAATGACGGGTTTCCCCAATTTTTTACACGCGTAAATACGTGCGTCTAAATGTTCACAAAATAAACAAGAGTGAAAAAGACGAATTTCTGGTATAGGTTGAAAATGAGCACATCTGTTTGCAGTTTCAACCATATCACTTAGATGTGTTTGGAAAACGATATTGTTTAATCCTGTTTTAGAAGCACGGTCTACCGCTCGTTTCTTTTCTCCAAGTTGTTCCCAGATTTTGTTAATGACTTCTGTTAAGATAGCGCGATATGTTCGTTCGCCGGGAGGCTCAGGGGAGTAAAGCGTAACCTCATGTTTGCGGCAATAATTAGCGAGTCTTTTAAGCAGGCTGGTATCACCTTTTCTGTATTCCTTCCTCAACTCTGCTTTGAATTTCTGCTGAAACTGTTCCCATTCAATAAGACGGAATTCCCATTTTTTTAACAGAGGCAAAGAAGGTGTGAGTTCAGGTATTACTTTGATGCCTTCCACTTTCTGGTGACAGATAACGAACTTGTTAGGTGTCCTACTTTCTGTCTGGTTTTCGAGAGCGTCTAAATACAGCACATTCTACATCCTTTTCAGAGACACTATCTTCCATACTTATTTTAACGTTAAAACAAAGATGGCGTTTAGTTATTATATTTTATAGTTAAAATTTTATTTACGCAACAAATATTTTCAATTGACGCAAAGATAGATAAGACAGGGTGAACCTAAGAAGTGTGAATGTAAGAAAGTAAGTTTGTTTAGATAGGAGTTATGTGGGGATGAACTGAATTGCGTTAAAAACCAACGCCAAATGCCAACTAAGAGGGATTTGCGTTTGGCATTTGGCGAATTTTGGAAAACCGTAATCTACCTATTGCTTATTCCCGTACATTGGGTTTTCAAGAATAGATTGAACTTCGTAGATTGAGCCTTTCTTATCGGAGTAAGGTTCAGGCATACGAACAGGCGCAGGGACGATTCGCGGTTGGTTTGTAGGTTCACCTTGAATAATGAAGTCGTTGAATGTTTCCCAATCTGGAATGCCTTTCAGGGGCCACGCATCAACAGCACAATATTGGAAAAGCAATAAACGCCGAGGTTTGTCAGAGGTATTTGGAGCAGATCCATGCAAAGCTCTGACGTGGTGAATTGTAATTCCGCCAGCCTTTAACTCAATAGGCACAGCACCTTCTGGTGTGAAATCTGGGTCAGTCACAGCACCGACAAAAGCACCGTTTTGGTGATGATCTAAGGTTTGCCCCTTGTGTGAACCGGGGAGTATCATCAATGCCCCGTTCTCTACAGTCATATCATCAATTACCACGCCAACAGCAAGCAGATCGTCATTGGTATGTGGATAAAATGCCCAATCCTGATGCCATTCTACAGGACTACCAAATTCGGGATATTTCATATTGAGTTTGTGCCCATTATACCGAATTCCTGAACCGATAAGTTGGGATACTAAGCCGAGTATATTAGGGTGGCGCAAGGTTTGGTCATAGATAGTGTGGTATAGGCATGGGCTTTTGATACGGCGTACACGCGGGTTTGCAGCCGAATGTCCGGGTTCAAGATCAAAAATGTCGTTATGTTCTGTGACCTCTCTGGATTTTTCAACAAATTCATCGGTAACACGACGAAGTGCTGCTACTTCCACGTCGTTTAGCACTGCTTCAACACCGATGTAACCGTTTTTATCATAAAAATCAAGTTGTTCCTGTGTAAGCATTCATAAACCTCCTGGATATGATATTGCTTTCTATGGATGTTCTGCTGTCTTACCACTTGAATATTGCTTATCTGTCTTCAAGTTTTCCTGTTTGCTAAGTGTCTTCGAGAATTCATCAAGACTCTATCAAGACTCTCTTGCCGGTCCGCGGATCAGTTGTAGGGCTTTGTTGTTGCTCATTTGGGCGTATCTTGCGTCTGTCTCATGTGAGATAACAATTTTAGAGCAAATGACTGAAAACTTTGCCCAACCACATATAAAACTAAATTCCCAATCAATATCAATTCCATCAGGCACAGGTTCTATGTCTGTGTCTGAAATTCCCCATGTTGGACCAGCTTTTGGACCATCATTGTGAAGCGGTGATGAGATAAAAAATGATTTGACATCTTTAAATTCAACTCGAACGAACTTATTATGCTCTTTTTTATAAGGGTCGGTATTGACAATGAGAATAATTGTCTTATTAGCACTTCCAATCCCTATAGACGCGCCATTTTCATCTAAGGCTTTATAATCTTCAAACTTAATTTCAATCCCTGCAACGTAATCATCATGAAAATTATTAAAATGCTTTAGTGCTTTTTCAGCTTCTTTGATATTAGTGGCTTCAAATCTATCATTCATAAGTCGCTGTTCTCTTGATAATTTTGGTTTTGATGTTATTTATGCCATAATTATACACCATTCTCATTATTAGTTTCAATTAGTTTTTCATATATGTCCTGAATCCTTTGGACATGTTTTTCAACGCTAAAAACTGCCTCGGCATGTTTTCTGGCTGCCGCACCCATCTGAACACAATGCGTAGGGTTTTTAACAAGCTGAACAATCTTATCTGATATTGCCTCAATTGAGTCTAAGGGTATAACCCATCCTGTTACGCTGTCTACAATCATTTCAGAAGTGCTACCAATCGGTGTACCGATGACAGGTTTCCCTGATGCCATTGCTTCAGCGATTACACTTCCGGCGGATAAAGTAACGAAAAGGTCCAGTTCCTGCATCACGCGCGGCATGTCGTTACGGTGTCCTGTGAAATGTATCACCTCTTCTAACTTATATTGAGATACCAATTGGCGAACTTCTTTATCATAAGCGCGATGCTCGGGTGTATCAAGTGCAGCACCGATGATGTGAAATCGAACGTTTTGGCATTGTTTGACAACTTCGCGCGCTATCTCAACAAAAGTTGTTTGTTTTTTAAAGGGTTCAATCCTGCCTACTATCCCGACTTTAAACCGATCCGTATTTTTGTCTTTTACGATAGGATTAGGTTGAAAAACGGAAAGGTCAACACAGTTTAAGATGACATCAATTTTTTTCGAAGAAATACCTGCTTGAACGAGTGGGTTTTTACTCTGTTCTGAGATTGTAATGATGTGACTCATTTGGTCAAAGGCGTACTTTGACACTTGTGCAGGTGTTAGAAGATTCCGCACGTGTGAAATGACGGAAACGTTGAGTTGGTTTTTAACTGGCAATAGATATGGATTGAGCCACGAATCGGAGGTGTGCATTAACTGTATGTTGTGTTCTTTAGCGAGATCGGTTAGCTTGGCGGCAGCAGTGTGGCGAGTGAGACGTGATACAATTTTTCGCCATGGAGGGAGATTGAGAATAGCGGTGGGGATATTCGCTTCTCTAAGTTGTTCAGCAAAAATACCATCGTCGGGACAGACAACGGTCGGTTGATAAAGGTTTTTATTTAGATGCGTAACAAGATAAAAAAGTTGTCTTTCGCCCCCACCTATGCTTGATCCACAATGGCTAAGGTAAAGTATAGGAATCATCTGTTTTCAGTAGGAGCGAAAGTCCTGATTACACTGCAAAGTCAAGATGTTGATCGCGGAAAACTTGACTCACTGATCTGTGCTGGTGAACTCTTAGAATAGCTTGAGCGAGAAGTGATGCGATAGAAAGCACTTTGATTTTCCCATCAAGCTGCTTTTCTGCAGGAACAGGTATTGTATCTGTGGTAACCACTTCACGAATTGAAGGGTGACTAAGCCGTTCCAATGCAGGACCTACGAGTACAGCGTGTGCAATGCTAACATAAGCAGGCTTTGCACCAGCTGCTGCCAACGCTTGTGCTTGCTCATAGATACTTCCACCAGTTGCGATTTCATCATCAATAATAATCGGGGTTTTACCTTTAACGTCACCAACAAGTTCAACGAATTCGACATCCTGTCCATCAGCACCATTTCTCCGTTTGTGCATGATGGCTAACGGAAGACGAAGAATTTTAGCGTATTTTTCGGCAAGCTTCGCCCGTCCAACGTCAGGTGCGACAATTACCCCGTTTTCAATCTGTTTATCCCGGAAATAGTTTGCAAGGGTCGTTAGCGCAGTGAGGTGATCCATCGGAATATCAAAGAAACCTTGGATTTGTGGGACGTGCAGATCAATTGCCATCACCCGACTTGCCCCTGCGGTGGTCAGGAGATTTGCCACGAGTTTCGCACTAATCGGTTCACGCCCTGTTGTTTTATGGTCTTGACGGGCATAACCGAAGTATGGGATGATAGCGGTAATCTGTCTTGCAGATGCACGTTTCATCGCATCAATAGTAATGAGGAGTTCCATTAAGTTTTCGTTGGCGGGTTCGCTCGTGGGTTGAATAATATATATATCGGTGCCGCGTATACTTTCTTCTATCTGTACACGCGTCTCACTGTTTGGAAATGGACCAATTGTAATTTTACCCAGTTCAACACCTAAAAGCGCAGCAATTTCTTTTCCCAAAGCCGGGTTCGCGCGTCCGGCAAATAGCCTAAAATCGTTGCGAACTTGCTGGTCTTGGTCTATCAATATGGACATGCCAAAATCTCCTTAGTAAATTTTTAGCATTGACAATTTTGTTGGTATTTGCACAAAATTTGTAGACACAATTAGATCAAGGATTCACCTGTCATTTCAGAAGGTTGTGGTAGACCGAGGAGACGTAGTGCTGTTGGTGCAATATCTGCCAGTCGTCCTCCTTGGCGCATCTGATGTTCTCTATATTGTTCATCAACAACAATGAGGTCGACATCATACGTAGTGTGTGCTGTATGAATACCGCCTGTTTCTGGGTCAATCATTTGCTCACAGTTGCCGTGGTCTGCTGTGACGATAAGTGCACCGTCTTTTTCTAAAACAGCATTAACGATTTTTCCAACTCCTATATCAACTGCCTCAACTGCTTTGATAGCGGCTGGAAGCGAACCGGTATGTCCTACCATGTCACCGTTAGCGTAGTTTAAAACCATCAAGTTATATTTGTCAGAGGCAATTCTGCGTAACATCTCATCTGTTACCCCCGGTGCTGACATTTCAGGTTTTTGATCGTAAGTCGTAACATCACGCGGAGAAGCAATAATTTGACGTTCTTCACCTTCATAAGGTTCATCTCGGTAATCATTGAAAAAGAACGTAACATGTGGAAACTTCTCCGTCTCGGCACATCGGAATTGCGTGAAACCTGCCTCGCTGACATAAGCACCAAGCGTATTACACATTTTCGACGGTTTTTTGACAGCTGCTTCAACAGGCATTCCCTGTTCATATTCAGTCATCGTAATAAACTTAACGCTCATTTTACAATTCCGTTTAAAACCCATTTCGCGCATGACACCGTCTTTTCCTTCCGCTTGATATGGAAAAGTATCAAGGCAGAAAGCTTTGGTGAGTTCGCGTGGTCGGTCACCTCTGAAGTTGTAAAAAATAATAGCGTCACCATCGGATATTCGCGGCAGCAGTTCTCCGTTATTGTCAACAACTACAGTCGATTTAATAAACTCATCACCTTTACGATTTTCATCATCTGGATTTTTGTAGTAATCACTGTATGCTTGTGTTGCTGTGGTAACGCGCGAACCGACTCCTTCGGTTAACAGACGATACGCGACTTCAACACGTTCCCATCGATCATCGCGGTCCATTGCATAGTAACGACCAATGACAGAGGCTATTTGTCCGATACCTATTTCTTTAAGTTTTGCTTCAATCTGTTCACAAAACTTGATGCCGAGGTCAGGTTGGCAATCGCGTCCATCGCTAAAGTTGTGTATGAAGACTTGATTAGTTTTCAGTCCATTGTTTTTCGCTAGTGAGAGGAGGGCATAAAGGTGTTCAAGCGAACTGTGAACGCCAGCATCGCTTGCCAAACCCATGAGATGTAAATTCGTTCCGTTGTTTTTCACATGGGCTATAGCATTTAAAAGCACTTCGTTCCGAGTGAACTCACCGGAACGAATCATTTTGCTGATACGCAGAAGTTCTTGATCTACAATGCGTCCTGCGCCGATATTTTGATGTCCGACTTCACTGTTGCCGATGACACCCGGTGGTAGACCGACATCTTCGCCAGAGGTGTGAATTTGGACATGCGGATAGTTTTGCCGTAACCAATCATCTACAGGTGTTTTCGCCAGATGAACAGCGTTTGACTCCTGAA